>NZ_JBHZEJ010000027.1:51760-91731 GCF_042756365.1 Streptomyces sp. NPDC059092 | reverse complement strand
CGACGGGACGTCCCGATTATACTGGCTCAGAGCCAGTCAACGCAGGAGTCGAGCATGTCCCCGCGGAGCGCGTCGGTCAATGTGGAGTTGCTGGTCTTGGGCGATCCCCCGCGTCGCCCAAGACCTGCGGCAGCCCCGCGCGGCGGGCCCTGGGGGCCTCGACGGGACGTCCCGATTATACTGGCTCAGAGCCAGTCAACGCAGGAGTCGAGCATGTCCCCGCGGAGCGCGTCGGTCAATGAGGAGTTGCGCCGCCGTTCCAGGGAGCGGCTGCTTCAGGCGACGGTGGAGCTGGTCGCCGAGCGCGGTTACGAGGCCACGAAGCTCGCGGACATCGCGGAGCGGGCCGGTTCGGCGCGCGGGCTCATCTCGTACTACTTTCCTGGGAAGCGCCAGCTCCTCCAGTCCGCCGTGCACCGGCTGATGCACCGTACGCTCGCCGCCGCCCTGGAGCGCGAGCCGGTCGCGGGGGACGGCCGGGAGCGGATGGCGCGGGCGATCGACGCGATCCTCGGACTCACGGTGGAGAGACCCGTCCTGATGCGGACCCACATGGCCGGCATCCTGCAGGCCGAGGGGTTCGTACAGTGCCCGGAGCAGCAGCGACTGGCGGGGCTGCTGCGCGAGACGGTGGAGCGGTACGGGTCCGCGGACCCGGACAGCGACTATCCGATGCTGCGTGCCCAGTTGATGGGCGCGGTCTTCGCGGCGCTGATGCCGGGGGCGCCGATGCCGCTGCCCCGGCTGCGGGCCGAGTTGTTCGACCGCTACCGCCTCGACTGGGAGTTGGGTGTTCCGCCGGGCGTGAGGCCGCCCGGCGGAACGTCTCAGGGCCTTGTCCTTCAGTGGCCGAAGTCGCCGAAGTAGTCGGGCTGCGTCTGGACGTTCAGCTCGTCCATCCGCACCTTCTTCGCCGGGTCGGTGAGACGGTCGTCGAGCTTCAGCACATCGAAGCCCTTGACCATGTCGTTCGAATAGATGTAGCCGTTGTAGTAGTAGGCGGACCAGGTGCCGCCGCCCACCAGCGTCTCGGCCGAGATCGGACCGCGCTCGAAGTACGCGATCTCCTTCGGCTTCGAGGAGTTGGTGAAGTCCCAGACGGAGACGCCGCCCTGGTACCACGACTGGACCATGATGTCGCGGCCCTTGACCGGGATCAGCGAGCCGTTGTGGGCGACGCAGTTCTCGGTGTCGGCCTGGTGGCGGGGGATCTTGTAGTAGCTGCGGAAGACCAGCTTGCGCTTGTCGCCCTTGCCGACGATGTCGTAGATGCCGTCGGCGCCCCGGTTCGGACCGATCGCCTCGTTGCAGGTGGCGGCGCCACCGCCGCCGAGCTCATCGGTGAAGATGACCTTGTCGGCCTTCTGGTTGAACGTGGCCGAGTGCCAGAACGCGAAGTTCACGTTGTCCTGGACCTGGTCGATCACCTTGGGGCGTTCCGGGTTCTTGATGTCCATCAGGACGCCGTCGCCCATGCAGGCACCGGCCGCCAGGTCCTTGGAGGGCAGCACGGTGATGTCGTGGCAACCGGTGGTCGCCGAGACACCCGGATTGGTGGGCGCTCCCGGGTTGCCGCCCTCGGGGAACAGCACCTCGAACTTGAGGAGTTCGGCCTTCTGCGGGGCCTTGCGCGGCACCTTGATGATGGAGATGCCGTCGTGCGGCGGCTGGCAGTCCGGGAAGGACGTGCTGGGCGAGTACGAGGAGACGTAGACGTAGACGTCCTTCTTCTTCGGCACCAGCGTGTGCGTGTGCGAGCCGCACGCCGTCTCGACGGCGGCCACGTACTTGGGGTTCCGCTTGTCGCTGATGTCGAAGATCTTCATGCCCTCCCAGGACTCCTTGACCGTCGCGGACTGCGCGACGCTGTTGCAGGAGTTGTCGCTACGGGAGGAGTCGGTGGAGAGGAAGAGCAGGTTTCCGGAGACCGAGATGTCGTTCTGCGATCCGGGACAGAGGACCTGCGCGACGGTCTTGGGAGACTTCGGGTTGCTGATGTCGAAGATCCGGAAGCCGTCGTAGTTCCCCGAGAAGGCGTACTTGCCCTGGAAGGCCAGATCCGAGTTGGTTCCCGTGATCAGGTCCTTCGGAACGTTGGCCAGGTGGGTGATGTTGGAGCTGTGGACGACTTCGTCCACGCCGGGTATGTCACCCTGCGCGATGGCCTCCTTCACCTCGGCGGCCTGGCTCCGGGAGACCTTCTCCTTGGCCGGGGCGTCACCGGGGTCGGGGGTGGCGACCGCCGGTCCGGCGGTCAGCAGCGTCGCGAAGAGCCCGGCCGCGGCTGCCGCCACGCCCAGACGTCTGCGCCGCACGCGGGTGGTGTGCAACGAGGTCACTGGTCCTCCCTTGTATCCGTCCAGAGTTGAACGGGTCTCGGACCTCGGCAGTATCGTCCCTCCCATGTACATATCAACAGATGGCAACAGAGACGTAATGAAAGTTTTTGATCACTCACCTGCGGAAGCGTGTTAGGAACATGTTCAGTCCTGCCCATGTGTCGTAGGAGGTCACTGTGTTGATCCGCCACCGGAACCCCCGGGCCCGCCGGTCCGCCGTCGCGGCGGCGGCGGCCCTCGCCGTACTCGCCCTGGGAGCCTGCGACTCGGGGGACGACAAGGCCGCGGAGACCAAGGCGGAACAGGGCCCTGGCGTGGTGGCGCCCGGGAAACCGGGCGAACCGGCCAGGACGCTCTCCCCGGAGGAGGCGAAGAAGGCCGCGCCCGACGACACCCCCAACTCAGCCGATTTCACCTACGCGCAGATGATGATCGTCCACCATGCCCAGGCGCTGGACATGACCGCACTCGTCCCGGAGAGAGCCGAATCGACCCAGGTGAAGCGGCTCGCCGCGCGGATATCCGCCGCACAGGAGCCGGAGATCGACGTCATGGAAGCGTGGCTGAAAAACAATGGCGGGGCAAAGGAACAGCACAGTCATGACCACGGGACGATGCCCGGCATGGCGACCGAGGCCCAGCTCACGCAGTTGCGCGCGGCGAAGGGCAATGCCTTCGACGAGCTGTTCCTGAAGCTGATGATCACTCACCATCAGGGCGCGGTCACGATGGCCACCGAGGCGGTCTCCGACGGCAACAACATCCTGGTCGGGGAGATGGCCAACGAGGTGATCTCCCAGCAGACCGTCGAGATGAACCGGATGCGCTCGATGTGAGCCCGCGCGGCGCCCGGTGACGCCCCGTGAGGTCAGCGGCGGTGGTGACGGGGGCTGAGATGACCGTCGTCGCGGGCCCCGGCGATCAGCCGGAGCGCCTTGCGGCGGCTGAACCCGGTGGCGGACATGACGGCGAGCACGGGGTCCCGGCCGGCGCTCTGGGCGGCGCGGTAGATCTCGGCGACACCACGCCGGGCGGCGCTGCCGCGCGGAGCGGATGTACGGGCACGGTGGCGGCCGGATTCCGAGGGCGCCCGCTCGCCGTCGACGGGCTCCTCGGAAGCCGCTTCGGGGACTGTCTCAGGGGCCGTCGCCCCGGGCCGGGAATCGGGCGAGGGCGCCGGTTCCGTCACGGCCTCTGCCTCGGGGCGGCTCCCGCACTCGGGCCGAGGCGCCGAGCGGAAGTTGGGGTCGGAGCCTGTGTCCGGGTCCAGGTCCGGTTCCGGTTCCGGTTCCGGGTCGATGCTCGGCCCTGCCGGCGGCGTCCTCGTCTCCACCGCGTGGGGCAGGGTCTCGCACGGAACCGCGGCGGCCGGCTGGGGTACGGGCGGTCTGTGCGGCCCGGCGACCACCTGGCAGGCGTTCCGGAGCGGCGCCCCGATCGCGTCGGCCAGCGCCGCGAAGCCGTCGAGCGCCAGCGGCGGATCGGCCTGCGCGTCCTCGATGGCGATGCGGCCGTCCCGTACCACCGCGAGAACGTCAATACGGGCACCGTCCTGGAACGTCAGGCGGACATCGACCCACGGCGGCAGGATCTCGCGCCGCTCGGCGCCGTCCCGGGGGTCTCCCACGGCGGTCACCGTGCCGTGGCCCTGCACCTCCCACACGGGCCACTCGCGGGCGTCGCGGTCCTGGGGCTCCTGGGCGGACATCAGTCTGTGTTCCGACACATTCACAACTTAATCAGGCAATCCGCCCCTATGGTTATGGCGCGCACGCGCCGGGCCGCACGGCACCCTGTCGGCTCATAGCACCGGCACACCACCCGCGGGCCGCACGGACCGCGGCCGCGCCGGCCGGCCCCGCGGGGCGGTCGCCAGCGCCGACGGGTCCGCACACCACGTCGGCTCACACGGCCGGAACGCCGGACCGGGCCTCCTGTGCGGCGGCGGCACCCAGGACACCGCCGAGCAGCCCCGGGAAGAGTTCGTCCAGGTCCTCCCGGCGCAGCCCGTTCATCTTGGCCGTCCCGCGGTAGACCTGCCGGATCACCCCGTTCTCGCGCAACACCCTGAAGTGGTGGGTGGTGGTCGACTTCGTGACGGGCAGGTCGAAGTGCGAGCAGGACAGCTCTCCGTCGGCGGCGGCCAGGTCGCGGACGACCCGCAGCCGCAAGGGGTCGGCGAGCGCGTGGAGCACGCCCTCCAGGCGGATCTCCGCACAGGGCGGGTGGGCGAGTTCACGGGTGCTGGTCGCGACGGTCACGGCGGCTCCACTCGTTTCGGGACGTACCTCCATGGTACGAAACTCTTCGTAGTTTGACATTTACCGTACTACGATGGGTACCGTACGAAGCACGGGCCGGCCCACCTCTCCGTACCGGTCCCTCCCCTACGTGGTGAATGGAGCCTGCCGTGAGCGCACTGTTCGAGCCGTACACCCTGCGGTCGCTGACCGTCCCGAACCGTATCTGGATGGCGCCCATGTGCCAGTACAGCGCGGAGGAGACGGGCCCCGACGCCGGCGTGCCCGGCGACTGGCACTTCGCCCATCTCGCGGCACGCGCCGTCGGCGGTACGGGGCTGATCCTGACCGAGGCCACGGCCGTCAGCCCGGAGGGCCGTATCAGCCCGGCCGACCTGGGGATCTGGAACGACACCCAGGTGGCGGCCTTCCGCCGGATCACCCGCTTCCTCTCCGAACAGGGCACCGTCAGCGCTATCCAGCTCGCACATGCCGGCCGCAAGGCGTCCACGGACCGGCCCTGGAAGGGCGGCGGTCCGGTCGGCCCCGAGGCCGGTGGCTGGGAGCCGCTGGCGCCCAGCGCGGTGCCCTTCGCCGACGGCCATCTCCTCCCCGCCGAGCTGACGGTGGAGCAGATCGAGGAGATCGTCGGCCAGTTCGCGGCGGCGGCCCGGCGCTCCCTGGAAGCGGGGTTCGAGGTCGTCGAGGTGCACGGCGCGCACGGCTACCTGATCGGCGAGTTCCTCTCGCCGCACAGCAACCGGCGTACGGACTCCTACGGCGGCTCCTTCGAGAACCGCGCCCGCTTCGCCCTCCAGGTCGTGGACGCGGTCCGCGCCGAGTGGCCCGACGAGCTGCCCGTCTTCTTCCGGATCTCCGCGACCGACTGGCTCGACGAGGGCGGCTGGAACGTCGACGACACGGTGCGCCTCGCGGACGAGCTGCTGGCGCACGGTGTGGACCTGCTCGATGTGTCCAGCGGCGGCAACGCCTCCGGCGTCCGCATTCCGGTCACCCCCGGTTACCAGGTGCCGTTCGCGGCGCGGGTCAAGGCGGAGACCCGGCTGCCCGTCGCGGCGGTCGGCCTGATCACCGACCCCGAGCAGGCCGAGAAGATCCTCTCCAACGGCGAGGCCGACGCCGTCCTGCTCGGCAGGGAGCTGCTGCGAGACCCGTCCTGGGCCCGCCGCGCCGCCGGTGAGCTGGGCGGTACGGTGCACACCCCGCAGCAGTACCACCGCGCCGTCTGAGACGGCGTCCGAGACACGGCGCCGTCCGGCCCCGCGGGTGGTCCGTCCGGTGCCACCGGCGCCGCACCCGCCCGGCCGGGCGACGTACCATGACGCGGTCGTGGCCCGGCCGTGCGGCCGGACCGCCCGCGAGCAGGAGGAACGAGCCATGGGAGCGTCTGCTCCGCAGACCGTCGTCCGGCCGGCCGCGCCCGCCGATCTTGACGCCGTGGCCGCAATCCATGCCCATTACGTCCTCCACAGCGTGATCACGTTCGAGGAGGTGCCGCCGACGGCCGACGACTGGCTGCGGCGCTTCCAGGACTTCGCCTCGCGGGACGACCCCTTCCTGATCGCCGAAGTGGCCGGTGAGGTGGCCGGATACGCGTACGCGGGCCCGTGGCGTCCCAAGGCCGCCTACCGGAACACCGTGGAGGACACGATCTACCTCTCCCCCGGCCACACCGGCAAGGGCCGGGGCGGCGCGCTGCTGGGAGCCCTCGTGGCCCGGTGCGCGCGGGCGGGCCGGCGCCGGATGGTCGCCGTCATCGCGGACACCGGGCAGGACGCGTCGGCCGCCCTGCACCGGCGGTTCGGCTTCACGCACGCCGGGCGGCTGACGGAGGTGGGGTACAAGCACGGGCGGTGGGTCGACACCGTGCTGATGGAACGGGACCTGACGACGGACGGAACGCGGCAGCACGCGGGGGATCCTGCCCCGGGTGCCTGACGGGCGGTCGGATCGGGACGGTCCCTTCCCGGGTACGTGCGAGGGCGCACCCCGTGCACCAGTAGAGTGACGCCCCGTGGCACGACCGTTGAACGAAATCGTAGAGCCCGGCTGGGCCGACGCGCTGGCCCCCGCGGCCGGGCGCATCACCGAGATGGGTGACTTCCTGCGGGCGGAGATCGGTGCCGGGCGCACCTATCTGCCCGCGGGCCCCCATGTCCTCCGCGCCTTTCAGCAGCCCTTCGACGAGGTGAGGGTGCTGATCGTCGGGCAGGACCCCTATCCGACGCCGGGGCACGCGGTGGGGCTGAGCTTCTCGGTGGCGCCCGAGGTGCGCCCCGTACCGGGCAGCCTGGACAACATCTTCCGTGAGATGCACACGGATCTGGGCCATCCGCGCCCCTCCAACGGCGATCTGACGCCCTGGACCCGGCAGGGGGTCCTGCTGCTCAACAGGGCGCTCACCACGGCCCCCCGCAAGCCCGCCGCGCACCGCGGCAAAGGCTGGGAAGAGGTGACAGAGCAGGCCATCCGCGCGCTGGTCGCCCGCGGCAAGCCGCTCGTGTCCATCCTGTGGGGGCGCGACGCCCGTAACCTCCGTCCGCTGCTCGGCGACAACCCGGCGATCGAGTCGGCCCATCCGTCCCCCATGTCGGCGGACCGCGGCTTCTTCGGCTCGCGGCCGTTCAGCCGGGCCAACGACCTGCTGATCGGCCAGGGAGCGCAGCCGGTCGACTGGCAACTGCCGTGAGCCGGCCCGCGACCGCCGGGCGCCGGGGCGCGCGAGGCGCCGGGGGCCCGGGGTGAGCCGGGTCCTGGTGAGCCGGGGGCCCGGGTGAGCTGGGTCCTGGGCGTCGACTCCGGCGGTTCGGGCGTACGGTTCGCGCTCGGCACCGCGGAGGCGGGCGGGGCGGTCACCGCCGTCTCCTCCGCCCACTGCGCCGAGCCGGTGCGTACGGGCCCGGCGGGCATCGATCCGGAGCAGTTCCTCGCCCGGCTGCTGCCCGCCGCGCGGACGCTGCTGGCGGAGGCCGGCGCGGAAGCCGGTGACGAGGGCCTGTCGGCGGTCGCGGTCGGCGCAGCGGGGATGGCGACGCTCGGTGACGGGCTCCGGGCCGAGCTGCCCGCCGCGCTGGAGCGCTCCCTCGGGGTACGGCGTCTCGCGCTCGCCGCCGACGCGGTCACGGCGTACGCGGGCGCGCTCGGCCAGCGCCCCGGCGCCGTCGTCGCCGCCGGTACGGGCATGATCGCGCTCGGTATGACACCGGCGGGCTGGCGCCGCGCGGACGGCTGGGGCCATCTCCTCGGCGACTGCGGCTCGGGCGCCTGGATCGGCCGTGCCGGGCTGGAGGCCGCCCTGCGGGCGCACGACGGACGGCGCGGTGGATCCGCCGCACTCCTGTGCGGTGTGGAAACAATTTTCGGGCCCGCGGGCGAGCTTCCCGGGCTGCTCTATCCCCGTTCCGACCGGCCCGCCGTGCTCGCCTCGTTCGCTCCGGAAGTGGCCCGCCGCGCGGCCGACGATCCGGTCGCGCGGTCGATTCTCGCGCAGGCTGCGGAGCACATCGTGGACGGAGCCGCAGCTGTCTGCCCACCATCGGGTGAATGTGAAATCGCCCTCACGGGTGGTCTGTTCAAGCTCGGCGAACCGCTCGTCGGCCCGGTGCGCGCCGAGCTGTCAGCCCGTCTCCCGCATGCCACGACGGTCGCCGCGACCACGGATCCGCTGGGTGGGGCGCTGCTCATCGCCGCGGCGCTCGCCACCGGATCGCTCCGGCTGCCGCGCGAACCGCGCCTGCTGAACGTCTCGACAGATCAGTACAGATGAGCTGAAAAATACCTAACGGATATATAAGGACAGATGGCTCGCAGCGGCCCCCTCCCCGAACAGCCGCGCCCACAAAACCAGTAGCATTCGACGCCATGAGCACCCCCACTGGGCCCGCATCCGGCCTGCCTGTACGAATGCCGCGACCCCGCCAGTCGGGGCGCCACCGCCGTCCCGAACCGGTCGCGGCCCCCGAAGGTGCGCCCGCGCTGGTTCTCGCCGTTCCCGGACCTCCGTCCAACGCCGTCCGCGGGCTGGCCGAAGAGGTCGTCAGCATCGCCCGTTCCGAGCTTCCCGGCCTCAACGCCTACATCGGCTACCTGGACGGCGACGACACCGAGCACCCGACGCTCCAGGCCGTACTGGCCGGAACCGCCGCACTGCGCACGGAGCGTTACGAGCTGGCCAAGGCCGCCGGTCGTGAGGTCGCGGAGCCCGAAGGCCCCGCCGCGGTGGTCGTGCCGCTGCTGGCGGGCCCGGAGAGCGCGCTGATCGAGCGGATGGGCGCGGCCGTGGCGGAGAGCGGCGCCACCGCGGAGCTGACCGATGTACTCGGTCCGCACCCGCTGCTCGCCGAGGGGCTGCACGTACGCCTCTCGGAGGCCGGTCTGGCCCGCGCCGACCGCGCCAGGCTCTTCACGGTCGCCACGGCGGCCGACGGGATCATCCTGGCCACGGTGGGCGGCGACGAGGCGGTACAGACCGCGGGGATCACCGGAATGCTGCTGGCCGCGCGGCTGGCCGTGCCGGTGATGGCCGCCGCGCTCGACACGGAGGGCTCGGTCACCGCGATCGCCGAGCAGCTTCGCGGGTCGGGCTCGACGCAGCTCGCGCTCGCGCCGTACCTGGTCGGTCCCGAGCTGCCCGCGGGCCTGCTCGACGCGGCCGTCAAGGAGGCCGACTGCGCCACGGCCGAGCCGCTGGGCGCGTACCCGGCCATCGGCAAGCTGGTGCTGTCGAAGTACGCCACCACGCTGGGCATCACCCCTCAGCCCCAGGGGACGCCCGCGCACTGACACGCGCCCGCGCGCACGGACGGGGCTCCGTTCCCGCCCCGCATGTGGGGAAGTACGTGTGGGAAAGGGCCCGCACCGGATCGCTCCGGGGCGGGCCCTCCCCGTGCCGGTGGCGGGCGCCCGGGCCGCGCGTGGTGACCGCTCAGCCGAAGACCACGCAGGACGCGGCGGGGGCCCGAAGGGCGCCGGCCCGGGTCGGGACGCCGGTGGCCGGGTCGAGGTCGAACCAGGTCACATCGCCGGAGCGCTCATTCGCCACGTACAGCCTGCGGCCCGTCGGGTCCAGCACGAGATCGCGCGGCCAGCGCCCGCCGCACGGGACGGTGGTGAGGAGTTCCGGCTTCTCGTACATCGGGTCGAGGGCGAGGACGGCGATGCTGTCGTGGCCCCGGTTGGCGACCCAGAGGAACCGTCCGTCCGGCGCCACGGCCACCTCGGAGGGGTAGCTCGCGCCCCGCGGAACGCCGGGCAGGACGGACGTCCGGCCGACCGGTTCGAGCACGCCGTTCTCCGGGTCCCAGCGGCAGACGGTGAGCACCGGTTCCAGCTCGCCCAGGACGTAGACGTGGCCGCCCGCCGGGTGGAAGGCGAGGTGGCGGGGGCCGTTGCCGGGGCGCAGCGCGGTCTCGCCGTACGGGACCAGTTCGCCGGCGGTGGTGTCGAGGGAACAGATCCGTACGATGTCGGCGCCCAGGTCGGTGCTGAGGATCCAGCGTCCGCCGGGGGCGGCCACCACCTGGTGGGTGTGCGGGCCGCGCTGCCGGTCGGGGTCCGGCCCCGAACCCTGGTGCTGGAGCACCCCGGTGACGGGTCCCGGGCGTCCCCCGGCGGCGACGGGCAGGACGGAGACGCTGCCGGAGCCGTAGTTGGCGGTGAGGAGATGCCCGTCGGCGACCGTGAGATGGGTCGGGCCCGAGCCGCGGACCGGCACAAGGTCCGCGAGCAGGCGCGGCGGCGTGTGTCCCACGGCTCCGGTGTCGGGGGTGCGGAAGGCGGCCACGGCGCCCTCGTCGGTCTCGGAGACGGCGTAGAGCACCGTTCCGTCCGGGGAGAGCGCGAGGTACGAGGGGTCCGCCACGTCGTCCGTCGCGCCGACCACGGTGAGCGCCCCGGTCCGCGCGTCCACGGCGGCGGCGATGACACCGAGGCCTCCTGCCGAGGTGAACGAACCGATGAAGGCCCGTCCTCCGTCGCGTCCGGCGCTGTCGCCACTCACCCGTGTGTGCCCTCTCGTCCCGCCCCGCGGCCCGGCCCCGCGGCCTTCTCGCCCGCCCGGTCCGCCGAACGTCCGGCCGACCGTAGCAGGCGGTCCCGGAGCGGTCCGGGCCCCGGTGGGGTCAGGCGGGTACGAGCGGGGCGCGCGGTGAGGTGCGCAGGGGCGCGGAGAGCCCGGTGAGCGCCCGCTCCAGGCCGTACAGATGGGCCAGCGCTACCTCCGCCCCGGGATGGTGGGGCGGGTGCGGGAAGGCGTGCGGCATCGCTGCGGGGAGGGCGGACTCCGCTCCTGGGGCGACCAGTTCGTGCACGGCGGCCTCGATCCGGTCACAGGCGGCGGTCAGCCGGGCGTCGTGCGAGGCGGCCGGGTCGGCGGCCACGGCGGCGAACCCCCGCACCTCGCGCGCGCAGTCGTCGAGCAGGCCGAGCACCTGCCGGGCACGGGCCCTGCGCGCCCGCAGCGGGCTGAGCGGATGGACCAGCGGGGCCAGGGACATCCGTACACGGCCGAGCAGCAGCTCCAGTTCGGCGGCGTACGGCGCCGGGTCGGCGACCGTGTCTCCGGCGAGCCGGCGGGCGGCCTCGGCGGTACAGGCGTGGACGCCGCGCAGGGCGCGCCGGATCCAGGCGTCGGTGGTGGCGTGGACGGTGACCGGCAGCACGAGCACGACGGCGAGCGCCGCGCCGAGGGCTCCCGCGCCGGTCTCCGCGAGGCGCAGCGCGAGCAGACCGGGGTCGAGGACGCCGAGCAGCCCGTACAGCAGTCCGGCCATCACGGTCACCGCCAGGACCATCCAGCTGTAGGAGACCTGCGCCGTGTAGAAGATGCCGAAGACGCACACCGCGACGAGCACGGCCGTGGGGACGGGGGCGCCGTGCAGCGGGACGGCGACCAGCAGGCCGACGACGAGGCCGAGCACCGTACCGAGGACCCGCCGGAAGCCGCGGACCAGGGTCTCGCCGCGCGATGCGGTGTTGACGAAGATCCACCAGACGGTGCCGACGGCCCAGTACCAGCGGTCGTCCGAGAGCGCCTGGCCGATGACGAGGGCGAACGCGCAGGCGGCGGTGGACTGGAGCGCCTGCCGGGTGGTGGGCCGCGCGAGCCCCGTGCCGGTGGGCGGCGGCGGCACGGGAGCGGGCGGGGTGCGCCGTTCGATGGGCCACAGGACGAAGCGGACCGCGCCGGCCATGAGCAGGGCCAGTGCGGTGGCGGCGGCCAGTTCGGGCAGTTGGGCGGGGACGGCGTGCAGGAACTGGGTGCCGAAGAAGTTCATGAAGGCGAAGATGCCGAGCGCGTGGCCGCGCGGGCCCCAGCGCCGGGCGTAGACGCCGGCGAGGACGACGGCGAGAAAGGCCGCGTCGCGGGCGAGGGGCGCCCCGTGCAGGACGCTGGCCAGGGCGAGGACCGGGAGGCCGACGGCGGGCAGCAGCGCGGTCGTCACGCGCTGGGCGCGGACGGTCGGGTCGAGGACGGTGAACAGGGCGAGCAGCGCCGCCAGGCCGCCGAAGATCGACGCGGTCAGCGAGAGCCCGGCCGCCTCGGACGCCGCGACGGCGAGGGCGATGCCGAGGACGGCGCGCAACGCGTTCCTGAGCCGGAGACGCCCCGGGTCCGGGGCCACGAACATGCTTTTCACAGGTGCCACAGGGGCACAGACAAGCATCTGATGGAGCAGTGGCTCAACACATGTCGGATTCACTGTGCCATTGGTCCAGCCGATGCGCCTTTCTGTCGGCCGGCCCGGACCAACGGACCAGGGTGGTGCGGAGTGGTGGGTGGAGGGGCGGTCTGCTGTCGTCCGGAAGCCCCGGCTCCCGTTCCACCAGTGGTGGAGCACCCTGCCGACGGTCGGCCTCGGCCGGTCACCGGGGGGGGCGCGTGGGCGCCGGGGCGGGCCGCCGGCCGTCAGCCCTGGGTGTCCAGTTGGTCGGCGAAGGCGCGGAGCGCGTCGGCCAGTTCCTTCTTGGTGGGCAGCCGGTCGACCTTCTTGTCGAGTTCGTCGATGCGCCTGGTGAGGTCTTCGAGGTCCGCCGGGGAGCTGGGAGAACCGGTGGGGCCGTTCGTGGGCTCGCCGGTGGGGCCTGAAGGACCGTCCGAGGGGAAGCCGTTCGACTCCTCGGGGCTGGGGTCGGCGCCTCCTGAGCCGCTGACGCTGCCGTCATCCGTGCCGCCACTGTCCGTGCCGCCACTGTCCGTGCCGCCGCTGCCAGGGGCGCTCTCGACCGGGGATTCCACCTCGACCGGGGGCTCGTCGGCCGCCGGACCCACCGTCCTACCGACGTTCGCGGCGCGCCCCTCCCCCGACCCCGCCGCGATCGCCCCGCCGACTCCGAGACTCACCGCGGCGATGGCCCCCACGACCGTGATCAGCATTCTTCGTGTGCGTATCCGCTCTGCATCTGCCATGTGCCGGACACTAGCGACGGTTTTCGGCGGAAGAGAGGCTTCCGCGCGATTTCCGTCGAAAACAGGGGAACACCCGTACGGACTCACCCGTACCAGCGGACCTCCGGGCGGTACGGAGCGCACCGCGCCAGGTGGAGCCGGGGGTCCAGGTTCACCATGTCGTCCTGGGACAGACAGCCGTCCGCGGAGCCGATGCGGCCTCCCGCGTCGCGCCACCACCGCTGGCCGGGCGACCTGTCGCACGCGGAGAGTGCGGGGGTCGAGGAGTTCCCGTACGGCGCGGTGAGGCAGCGCCCGCCCACCGCGGTCCGGACGGCGCCGCCGTCGAACGTCCACGCCTGGGCCCGTGTGCCGACGCACGCGTGCGTCGCGACCTCGGCGTCCCTCTCCGGGCCGCCTCCCGCGGTGAGGCAGAGTTCCACCGTGCGGCCGGAGTTCGTCGTGGCGATCGCGGACATGATCTCGCCGGGGCGGGGCGCCCGGTGCGTTCTCCGGTACTCCTTGCCCACCCAGTTCCGGTAGCCAAGACCGTACGACAGGAACGCGGGGCATTTCTTCGGTACGCACCCCCGGTGCCGGTAGTAGCTCTCGAAGACCGCCTCCTTCGCCTTCTTCTGGCCTTTGGTCAGATTGGCGGGCAGGAGGGACATGCTGTATCCGAGGTACGGCGTCACCGGGGGCCGGTCCGCCGCGTCGAATGCGGCTCTTCGGAAATACCTTCCCGCCACCGCGTGGTCACTGTGGTCGCTGTGGTCGACGGTTCGCGTGTCCTGGTGGCCGAACGAATTGTTGTCGTAGTCCAGCGTACGGACGTGCCGTACCTTTTCCCGGTCGGCCAACCGTGTCAGAGTGCTCAGCAGTTCACCCTCGGTGTAGGCGCGTTCCTCGTCCACGGGCCTGATCGTCCTGATCTCCCCGCGGAAGAGCTTGAGCAGACTCTGGTGGCGGTTGGTGGTGGTGCCACTGCCCCTGGGCAGTCCGTCGGGCAGCCGGAGGAAGGTGAGCCGGACATCCGCTCCGGCGTCCAGGGTGTACGAGAGGAGCCTGCGGTCGCCCACGACGACATCGTCTCTGGTCCAACGGTCCGCGGTGCCCGCCATTTCGGCGTAGGCGGCCCGCACGCCGTCCTCCCGGCTTTTCACGTAGTAGCTCTTCCGGAAGGGATGGCCCGCGTCCCCGGCGGTCAGATAGACCGTACTGACGGAGCATCCCCCGCGAAGGGTCCGCTGAATTTCCGGATTGACGAAGAGGAGGTCGTCGTCCTGATGGGCGACGCCCACCAGGACGCTTTCGCAGGGCTTCGCATCGTGGGCCCGGGGCGGCGCGGCCAGCACTCCGAAGACCGCGCAGAGGGACAGAAGGGACAGGGCCCACAGCGGGCGGCGCGGATTCCCTCGTCCACCGGTTTTCCTCATGTACCGCTCCTCCGCCTCTCCCCGTACCGCCCATTCCACCTGTTCCGCCCCGGCGAGATTTTTCATCACGCGGGATCCGGCGGCCGGGCGCGACGCGCAGGGCGCGCCCCCTTTCGGGTCCTGACGGTCGCGGCGGGCCGGCGGTCGCGGCGGGCCGGCGGTACGGCGTCGGTCCCGGCCGTCGGTACAGTCGTCGCAGAACAGAGCGGAGGCGCGGCGTACACGGAGCGGCGCGGCGTACAGCACGGCGGGAGGCCGAAGGACCATGCCGGTGGACACCCTCGACACCCGCATTCTGCGGCTCCTCATCGAGCAGCCGCGCACCAGCGTGCGGGAGTACGCGCGGATCCTCGGAGTCGCGCGAGGCACCGTGCAGGCCCGGATGGACCGGCTGGAGCGTGACGGTGTGATCATGGGCACCGGCCCCCACCTCTCCCCCGCGGCCCTCGGCCATCCGGTGCTCGCCTTCGTCCATGTCGAGGTCACACAGGGGCATCTGGACGAGGTCGGCGACGCGCTCGCCGAGGTCCCCGAGATCATCGAGGCGTTCTCGATCACGGGAGCGGGCGATCTGCTCACGCGGGTGGTGGCGCGGGACAACGGCCATCTGGAGGACGTGGTCCAGCGGCTGATCCAGTTGCCGGGTGTGGTCCGTACGCGTACGGAGATGGCGCTGCGCGAGCGGGTGCCGCACCGGCTGCTGCCCCTGGTCGAGTCGGTGGGCCGCGCCGCGTCCGCGTCCGACGCACCGCGCTGAGACACGCGGCGCCGCGCCCACGGCACCGACACGGACCGTGCCAGGCCGGCGCCGCCCCCATTACCCGGCACGCCTCCCATGTAACCGCCGGGCGGCTGCTCTTGCGAGTGAAGTCCGGTCTCCGCAGGTGCCCGCAGACGGCCACCTGGCCCGCCGCGAACGCGTTCATGCCAGGAAGGAACCCTCGCCGGGGTTACGCCGGGGGCGCGCACCGGCGGCGCACTGGGCTGATGAGCCTCCGCGCGCCCATCAGACGATATTGCTGCCCGTAGTTGATCCAACGCATGCTGTTACGTGGCCCCTGGTCGGTGCGCTGCCAGGGGAAAGTGCTGCCTGGTCCTTGCCCACGTCCCCATGAGCGAAGGGTGCGACATGTCTGGTTCAACGGTGAGTGGCGCGGGTCGGCCCGGGTCCGGGGTCGCCCCGCGCACCGCGGTGAGAGCGTTGCTCTCCCGCACCTGCCATCCCCTTCTGCTGCTCTCGGTCGGTGTGGTCTTCGCCATGTCCACGCGGTACGGCTGGGACACCGGCCGGGCCACGTTCGCCTTCCAACTGTCGCTGCTCTGCTACCTCGCGGCGCTGGAGCGGGCGATCCCGTACGAGCGGGCCTGGCACCCCAGCCGCCGGGAGTGGCGGTGGTACGGCGTGTACTTCGTCCTCACGACGGTGGGCGGCACCCTGGCACAGTCGATGGTGGTGGTCGCGGCGGGCGCGCTCGCGACGACAGACCCCCTGCTGCCACTCTGGGCGGAGATACCTCTCGCCCTGCTGCTCGGCTCGCTGGCCGGCTACGCGGTGCACCGGCTCGGGCACACCAACCGGTGGCTGTGGCGGCTGCACGGAGTGCACCACGTCCCCGACAAGGTGAATGTCGCCAACAACGGTGTCAATCACATCGCCGACGTCTTCGTCTCCCAGGCCTGCGTCCAACTGTCCCTGGCGATCGTCGGGTTCTCGGAGACGGCCGTCTTCGGCGTGGGCCTGTTCGTGGTCGCGCAGGGGTACTTCGTGCACGCCAACGTCGCCGTCGGTCTCGGCCGGCTCAACCATGTGTTCGTGGGGCCCGAGCAGCACCGGCTGCACCACAGCACGGATCTGGCCGAGGCCGGGCACTACGGCTCCGACCTGTCCATCTGGGACCGGGCGTTCGGCAGCTTCACCTGGCGGCCGGGACGCGAGCCGGCCGCGGTCGGCCTCGTGGACGCGCGCTCCTTCCCCGGTACCGGTGCGATCGTCGCCACCCTGGTGCACCCGGTGCGCCGGCCGGTGAAGGCGGACGGGAGCGGCGGCTGACCCTTCACCGCGCCGCCCCGCACCGCGCCGTATCTGCCGACGCCGTACCTCTCGACGCGCCGTCCCTCCTCGCAGCGCGCCCCCTCACACCGCACGCCTCCTGACGTCGTCCCTCCTCCCACCGTCCCCTCCTCCCCGCGCCTTCCGTCCTCTCCCGCACGGCTGTCTCCCCACATCACCCGCAATCCGCTTTCGCGTTCACGCGCACCGCATCCGTACCTCCGCCGGCCCCGTCGGCGGAGGTACGGAAGGCCGCGCCTGCCCTTCGCGCACGTTGCGTGTTGACGACCCAAGGAGCCGACATGGCTGAATCGCTCCGCACCACGCCTCCTGAGAAGATCGCGATCATCGGCATCGGCTGCCGTTTCCCCGGCGGCGCCAGTGACCACCGCACCTTCTGGCAGAACCTTCTCGACGGGAAGGACTGCATCAGACCGACGCCGCGCGACCGGTACGACGTGGCCACGCTCAGCAGTCGGGACAAGGCCAAGCCGGGCCGCCTGGTGGGCGGCAGGGGCGGTTACATCGACGGCTTCGACGAGTTCGACCCCGCCTTCTTCGGCATCAGCCCCCGCGAGGCGGAGCACATGGACCCACAGCAGCGGAAGCTGCTGGAGGTGTCCTGGGAAGCCCTGGAGGACGGCGGCCAGAAGCCGGCCGAGCTGGCGGGGAGCGATGTCGGTGTGTTCATCGGCGCGTTCACCCTGGACTACAAGATCGTCCAGTTCGCCGACCTGCGCTTCGACACCCTGGCCGCGCACACGGCGACCGGCACGATGATGACGATGGTGTCGAACCGGATCTCGCACTGCTTCGACTTCCGCGGCCCCAGTCTCTCCATCGACACCGCGTGCAGCTCGTCGCTGGTCGCCGTACACCTCGCCTGCGAGAGCCTGCGCCGCGGCGAGTCCACCCTCGCGCTGGCGGGCGGCACCCTGCTCCACCTCACGCCCCAGTACACGATCGCCGAGACCAAAGGCGGCTTCCTCTCCCCCGAGGGCCGCTCCCGTACGTTCGACGCCGACGCCGACGGCTACGTACGCGCCGAGGGGGTCGGGGTCATCGCGCTGAAGCGCCTGGTGGACGCCGTACGCGACGGCGATCCCATCCACGCCGTGGTCACCGCCAGCGGTGTCAACCAGGACGGCCGTACCAACGGCATCACCGTGCCCAGCGCCGATGCCCAGGTCACCCTGATCGAGCGGGTCTGCGCCGAGGCCCGGGTCGCGCCCGGCGGCCTCCAGTACGTCGAGGCCCACGGCACCTCCACACCGGTCGGCGACCCCATCGAGGCCGCCGCGCTCGCCCGGGCACTGGCCGTCGGCCGGGAGCCGGGCGCCGCCTGCTACGTCGGTTCGGTCAAGACCAACATCGGGCACTCGGAGTCGGCCGCCGGAATCGCCGGGCTCATCAAGACCGCCCTCTCCATCAAGCACCGTACGATCGCGCCGCACATCAACCTGGAGCGGATCAACCCCGCCATCGACCTCGCCGCCGCCCCGTTCACCATCCCGACGCAGGTCACCCCGTGGCCCGCGCACGAGGGCCCGGCGCGTGCCGGCGTCAACTCGTTCGGCTTCGGCGGCACGAACGCGCATGTGCTGCTGGAGGAGGCGCCGCCCGCCTCCCCCCTGGACGACCGGCCCACCGCGGACCGCCCCCGCTGCACCATCCTTCCGCTGACCACCCGTGACGCCTCCGCGCTGCCCGTCCTCGCCGAGGAGATCCACCGGGAGCTGACGGCGCCCACCACCCCGGGCGGCGGTCCCGGGGCCTCCCTCACCGACCTCGGGCACACCCTCGCGCACCGTCGCCAGCACCACGACGCCCGGCTCTCCGTCGTGTACACCTCACGCGAGGACCTGGCCGAGGCGCTCTCCGCACAGATGCGGGGCGAGGCCCACCCGCGGGTGCTCACCGGGCACCGGCGCGACGCCCATCAGCGGCGGCTGGCCTGGGTGTTCACCGGCATGGGGCCCCAGTGGTGGGGAATGGGCCGCGAGTTGTTCGCCACCCAGCCCGTCTACCGCGAGGCCGTCGAGCGCTGTGACCGCGAGGTCGCGGCGCTCACCGGCTGGTCCCTCATCGAGGAGATGAGCGCGGACGCCGACAGTTCCCGGATGACCGAGACCTGGCTCGCCCAGCCCGCCAACTTCGCCGTACAGATCGGTCTCGCCGCCCTGTGGCGCGCCCACGGGGTGCGGCCCGACGCCATCGTCGGCCACAGCACGGGCGAGGCCGCCGCGTTCTACGAGGCCGGGGTCTACAGCCTGCGCGACGCGGTGCGGATCATCGTGCACCGCAGCCGCCTCCAGCAGCGGCTGGTGGGTACGGGGTCGATGCTCGCCGTGGGACTCGCGGAGGACGAGGCGGCGCGCCGGGTCCTCCCCTACAAGGGCCTGGTGTCCGTCGCCGCCGTCAACAGCCCCACCTCCCTCACCCTGGCCGGGGACGAGACGGCGCTCACCGCGCTCGCCGAGGAACTGCGCGCGGAGCAGGTCTTCACGCGCTTCCTCTCCGTCCGGGTGCCGTACCACAGCGCCCTCATGGAGCAGATCAAGGACGAACTGCTCGACTCCCTCGCCGGGATCGAGCCACGCCCCGCCCAGGTTCCGCTCCATCTGACGGGGCGGGAGGGCCGGGCGCACGGGACGGAACTCGACGCGGGCTACTGGTGGAACAACGTCCGCGACAGCGTCCGCTTCCGGCCCGCGATCGAGCGCCTGGCCGACGAAGGCCACCGCGTCTTCCTGGAGATCGGCCCGCACCCCGTACTCTCCCACGCGATCAAGGAGTGCCTGGAGAGCAGGCCGGCCGAGCCGGGCGCGGAGGTGGTGACGCTGCCGTCGATCCGCCGGGAGGAGGACGAGCCGGCCCGGTTCACCGCCTCGCTCGCCGCGCTGCACAACCTGGGCGCCGAGATCGCCTGGAACGTGCTCCAGCCCGGGGGCAGGACCGTACCGCTGCCGCGCTACCCGTGGAAGCGCGACCGGTACTGGACCGAGCCGCACCCCGTGGCGCAGGTCAGGCTCGGGCGGGTGGACCATCCGCTGCTCGGCCGGCGGCTGGCCACCACGGAGCCCGTGTGGGAGGCGGAGCTCGATGTGGAGCGCGCTCCCTACCTCGCCGACCACCGGATCCAGGGCCGGGCGCTGTTCCCGGCCGCCGGCTATCTCGAAATGGCCGCCCAGGCGGTACGGGCGCTGACGGGCGGTACGGAGGCCGCGTTCGGCTCCGTCGAATTCCGCAAGGCCCTCTTCCTCCCGGACGACGCGTCCCGCACCGTACAGCTCGCATTTACGCCGGAGAGCGCCGCCTTCACCGTCGCGACGGGTGCGGGTCCCGGTGAGGAGCGGGCCGTCCACGCGAGCGGCGTCGTCCGGGCCGGTCACCGCGCAGCGCCCCCGGCGCCGCTGGCCCTCGACGGGGTCAGGGCGCGCGGCGAGCGCAGGCTCGACGGCCCGGCCTGCTACGCCACGCTGAGCGACCTCGGCTACCACTACGGGCCCGCGTTCCAGGGCATCGAGGAGGTGTGGACCGGCCCCGGCGAGGCGCTGGCGCGGATCCGTCCGCCCGAGGCGATCGGTGACGACGCGGCGGGCCACCACCTCCACCCCGTGCTGCTGGACTCCTGCTTCCAGACCCTGCTGGCCGCGGGGCTCGGGGACGGCGCGCCCGGCGGCCCGGCCGACGACGGCGCCGGCGCGGCCGACGGGTCGACGGGCATCCTGCTGCCGCTCTCCATCGACGAGGTGCGCACCGGCCCGGTCGGCGACCGGCCGCTGTGGGCGCACGCCACCGTCACGCGGCGGCCTGCCGGTGAACTCGTCGGCGACATCACGCTCTACGGGGACGACGGGCTGCCGCTCGGGCACATCGGCGGGTTCCGGGCCGCCGACGTCGAGAAGGCGTCGACCGGCGTGGCGCTCACCACGATCGACAACTGGCTCGCCGAACCCACCTGGGCCGAGAGCCCCGTGGACACCGGGCCGCTCGACACCACGGCCCCGGGCCGCTGGCTGCTCTTCGCGGACGCGCCCGGCGGGGTCGCCGACGCGCTGGCGGAACTCGTCACCGCGCGGGGCGGCCACTGCCATCTCGTACGCCCGGGTGGGGCGTACGCCACCCGGCTCGACACGGAGGCCTCGACGGTGGTGCCGGGCCGCACCGACGACCTGCGCCGGCTTCTCGCCGATCTGGCGGAGGGCGCGGCGGAGCGGCGGGGCGCCGGCGCGGCGCACGCCACGGGCCTCGACACGATCGTCCACTTATGGAATCTCGACCTGCCGGCCCTGGACGACAGCGACCGTGACCGTCTGGAGGAACACAGCACCCTCGGGGCGTACTCGCTGGTGGCCCTCGCGCAGGCGCTCCAGGAGGACGGGGGCCAACTCGCCTCCCCCGCCGCCCTGCACATCGTCACGCGCGGTACGCAGCCCGTCGACCGCGGCGATCCCGTCGAGCCGCTGGGCGCCCCCGCCTGGGGCATCGGCCGGGTGCTGCGCCATCAGGAGCTGACCGCGCACCGGGGCACCCTGATCGACCTGCCCCCGTGCGGCACGGGCTCCGCGGACGCCGACGCGGGCGACCCGTTCGCGGACCGCACCGGCGCGGGCGACCCGCCAGCCGCCGGGAGCCGGGTGCGGGAGGCGCGGGCCGTGCTGGACGAGGTCCTGCACGCCGCCGCGCAGCAGGGCCCGTACGAGGACGAGATCGCCCTGCGCGGCGACCGCCGCCTCGTCTGCCGGCTCACCCGCCCCGAGGACCTCACCCGCCCTCTCGCGCCACGGCTGCGCCCGGACGGCGCCTATCTCGTCACCGGCGCGTTCGGCGCGCTGGGACAGCTCCTGTGCCGTTATCTCGTCCGGCGCGGCGCCCGCCATCTCATCCTGGCCGGCCGCACACCGCTGCCCGACCGGGCCACCTGGCGCGCGCTGGACCCGGCCTCGGCGGCGGGCCGGGGCGCGCGCTTCGTCAAGGAGCTGGAGGCGCTGGGCGCCCACCCGGTCCACGCCTGCCTGGACGCCACCGACGAGCGGGCGCTGACCGCGTGGCTGACCGCGTACCGCGCCCAGGACGCCCCGCCCGTACGCGGTGTGTTCCATCTCGCCGGGCATGTCAGGGACACTCTTGTCCCCGCCATGGACAGGGCGGCCTTCGACTCCGTCCTCGCGCCCAAGGCCGCCGGTGCCTGGCTGCTCCACCGCCATCTGCGCGACGAGCCGCTGGACCACTTCGTCCTCTTCGCCTCCATCGCCTCTCTGCTCACCACGGCGGGGCAGGTCAACTACGCGGCGGGCAACGCCTTCCTGGACGCGCTGGCCCACCACCGCCGCTCCCGCGGGCTGCCCGCGCTCTCCGTCGACTGGGGTCCGTGGGCGACCGGAATGATCGAGGAGCTGGGCCTGGTACGGCACTACCGCACCAGCCGCGGCATGAGTTCCCTCTCCCCGGACGCGGGCATGGCTGTTCTGGAGCGGGTACTGGGCCAGGACCGGGCCCAGTTGCTGGTGGCGACGGTGGTCGACTGGAAGGTCTTCCTCGCCTGGTACGCGTCGCCGCCCCCGCTCGTCGCGGAACTCGCCGCGGACGGGGCGGGCGGCACTGACGGCGGTGAACAGAGCAGCTTCCTCGACCTGTTCCGTTCGGCGGACGAGGAGCGCCGCGCCGAACTCGTCGCCGAGCGCTTCTCGGCGGTGGCCTCGACGGTGCTGCGGGTGCCCACGGACCGGATCGACGGGACGAGCAGTCTCGCCGCCCTCGGTCTCGACTCGCTCCTGGCGATGGAGCTGCGCGCCCGTGTCCACGCCGAGACCGGTGTGGCCCTGCCCCTGGTGGCGCTGCTCAGCGGCGCTCCCGCCGGCGAGCTGAGCGCGCAGTTGCACCAGGCCGCGGCCGTCCTGGTCGCGGAGACCGCGGACGGGGCGGGCGCGGCGGCGGAGGTGGAGATCCACGAGGACGGGTCCCGCTTCCCGCTGACGCACAATCAGAAGGCGCTCTGGTTCCTCAAACAGCTCAACCCCGAGGGGTTCGCGTACAACATCGGCGGGGCCGTCGAGATCCGGACCAGGATCGAGCCTGAGCGGATGTTCACGGCCTTCCGCACCCTGGTGGAGCGGCATCCGATGCTGCGGGCCAACTTCACCATGGAGGACGGGCAGCCCGTCCAGAGCGTCTCGACGGCGAACGACCCGGACGTGGCTTGCTTCGACGTCCAGGGCCGCGCCTGGGACGACATCCACGACATGATCGTCCGCGAATACCGGCGCCCCTACGACCTGGAGTGCGACCCGCTGGTGCGGTTCCGGTTGTTCAAGCGCGGGCCGGAGCGCTGGGTCGTGATGAAGGCCGTCCACCACATCATCTCCGACGCGATCTCCACGTTCACCTTCATCGAGGAACTGCTCGCCCTGTACGAGGGGCTGGGCCGGGGCGGGGCCGTCGAACTGGCACCCGTGCGCGCCCGGTACCTCGACTTCCTCAACTGGCAGAACCGGTTCCTGGCCTCGCCCGACGCGCGGCGCATGCTGGACCACTGGCGGTCGAGCCTGCCGGCCGTGGTACCCGCGCTCGACCTGCCCACGGACCGGCCGCGGCCCGCAGTGCAGACCCACAACGGCGCGTCCGAGTTCTTCGTCCTCGACACCGACCTCAGCGCCCGCGTCCACGCCCTGGCCCGCGAGCACGACGTCACCGTGTTCATGGTGCTGCTGAGCGCCTACTACGTCCTGCTGCACCGCTACTCGGGCCAGGACGACATCATCGTGGGTTCACCGGTGACCGGTCGTACGGAGGAGGAGTTCGGCTCCGTATACGGCTACTTCGTCAATCCGCTGCCGCTGTACGCGGATCTGTCGGGCGCCCCGTCCGTCGCCGCCCTCCTCGCGCAGGTCCGGCAGGTCGTCCTCGGCGGCCTCGACAACCAGGAGTACCCGTTCGTCCTGCTCGTCGAGGAGCTGGGTCTCCAGCACGATCCGAGCCGGTCGGCGGTCTTCCAGGCGATGTTCATCCTGCTGGCCCACAAGGTGGCCGCCGAGCAGTACGGATACCGTCTCGAATACATCGAACTACCCGAGGAGGAGGGGCAGTTCGATCTCACGCTGTCGGCGTACGAGGACGAGGCGGAGCAGCGCTTCCACTGCGTCCTGAAGTACAACACCGACATCTTCCTGGCCGAGACGGTGGAGCGGATGGCCGCCCACTACGTCCATGTCCTGGACGCGCTCACCAGCGTCCCGGCCGAGGAGCCGGTGGCCCGCCTCGATCTGCTCGGCGCCCGGGAGCGGTCCCGCATCCTGGGCGCGCCGGCCGCTCGGGGCCGGGCGCTCCCGCACGACCTGCCCGTGCACCGGCTGGTCGCCGAGGCGGCGGCGCGGGCGCCGGAGGCCGTGGCGGTCACGGTTCCGTCCGAGTCGGGCGGGACCCGGCACCTCACCTACGGGGCCCTGGAGCACGGCGCCCGGCTGCTGGCCGGCCGGCTCCGTGCGCGGGGTATCGGGCGCGGGGACGTCGTCGCCGTCTGCCTCGACAAGTCGCCCGAGCTGATCGTCGCCCTGCTCGCCGTCCTCAAGGCGGGCGCCGCCTATCTGCCGCTCGACCCCGGTCATCCCACCGACCGGCTCGCCGTCATGACGGGGAACGCGGGGGCGGCGCTCCTCATCGCGGCCCCCGGGGAGCAGGACCGGTTCTCGGCGCTGGACGTCCCCCTGGTCACCGACGTTCCCGCGGCGGTGGGCGGCTCCGGCGGGCCCGCGGACATGGCGGTGCCCGCGGGCCCGCCGGAGACGAACGAGGCGCCCGTCGACCTGGACGCGCCCGCCTACGTCATCCACACCTCGGGGTCGACGGGCCGCCCCAAGGCCGTACGCGTCAGCCACCGGGCCCTCGCGGCCGTACGCGCCGCCTGGCACGAGGAGTACGGTCTCGACGCTGCGCCCGGCGTCCATCTCCAGATGGCGGGCGTCTCGTTCGACGTGTTCACCGGGGATCTCGTCCGTGCCCTGTGCTCGGGAGGCCGGCTGGTCCTGATCGGCCGTGATCTGCTGCTCAACACCGCCCGTCTGTACGGGACGATGACCGGCGAGGGCGTCGACTGCGCGGAGTTCGTGCCCGCGGTGGCGCGCGCCCTCATGGAGCACTGTGCCCACGGGGGCCACCGGCTGGACTTCATGCGGCTGATGATCGTCGGCTCCGACGCCTGGAAGGTCGAGGAGTACGAGCGGCTGCGTGCCCTGTGCGGTCCTGGGACCCGTGTCATCAACTCGTACGGTCTGACGGAGGCGGCCGTCGACAGCGCGTACTTCGAGGGGCCGACGGACGGGCTCGCGCCCAACCAGCTCGTTCCGATCGGCAAGCCCCTGCCGAACTGCTCGCTGCACATCCTCGACGAGAACCGCGATCTCGTGCCGCCCGGCGTCACCGGAGAACTCTGGGTCGGCGGTGCGGGGCTAGCCCTCGGCTACGCGGGCGACCCCGAACAGACCGCGGAGCGCTTCGTGGAGCTGACGCTGGGCCGCGGCCCGGGGGCGGCCCCCGAACGGCTCTACCGCACGGGCGACCTCGCCCGGCGGGACGCCAGGGGGCTGATCCATCTCCTCGGCCGCGCCGACGCCCAGCTCAAGGTACGGGGCCACCGCATCGAACCGGGCGAGATCGAATCCCTGCTGGTGTCCCTGCCCGGTCTGAGCCAGGCGGTCGTCACGGTCCGCGCCGACGCCGTCGGCGAGTCCGTACTGTGCGCGTACTACGTCCCCGAGGCCGGGGCGGAGCAGGGCACGGGCGAGCTGCGCCGTCATCTCGCCACGCGACTGCCCACCTATCTGATCCCGGCCCACTTCACCGCCCTGGACGCCCTGCCGCTCACCGCGAACGGCAAGGTCGACGTCGCCGCGCTGCCCGAGCCACCCGCCGAGTCCGACGAGGAGAGCCACGAGCCTCCGGTCACCCTCTACGAGCAGCGGATGGCGGCCCACTGGCAGTCCCTGCTCTCCCTGGAACAGGCCGGGCTGCGCAGCGACTTCTTCTCGTCGGGTGGCAGCTCCATCAAGCTGATCGAGCTGATCCACCGGCTCCAGGCCGAGTTCAACATCACCGTCCCGGTCAGTCTGCTCTTCAAGGTCACGACACTGCACGGCATGGCACGGACGGTCGAGTCCATCATCACCGGCGAGATCTTCGGCGGAAGCCCGTATCTCACCTTCAACACCGGCCGGGGCCCGACCCTGTTCTGCTTCCCGCCGGCGGGCGGGCACGGACTCGTCTACCGGAAGTTCGCCGAGCACCTGCCGCACCACGAACTCGTCGCGTTCAACCATGTCGACGGCGACGACAAGGTGATCCGCTACGCGGACCTCATCGAATCGCTCCGCCCCGACGGTGCCTGCCCCGTCTTCGGCTACTCCCTCGGCGGCAATCTCGCCTTCGAGGTCGCCAAGGAACTCGAACGGCGCGGGCGCGCGGTCCCTCATGTGGTGATCATGGACTCGTACCGCATCCTGGAGGCCCACGCGCTCGCCGACGAGCACATCGAGGCGTTCGAGAACGAGCTGCGCGGCCATCTCCACCGCCACACCGGCTCCGCGACCGTCGCCGACGCGACGCTCGCGCAGGCCAGGGAGTACCTGGACTTCTGCGGCCGCACCCCCAACACCGGCACGGTCTCCGGGACCGTCAGTGTGATCTCCGACGAACGGAAGGCCGCGTTCTACGCGGCGGGGCAGCGCGGCACCTGGCACGGCAGCTCGACCAGCCGTACGGAGCTGCTGCGCGGCCACGGCACGCACGCGGAGATGCTCGACGAGAAGTACCTGGCGCGGAATGCCGAACTCACCCTCGCCGTCATGACCGGAGTCACCGACCTCGCCGGAGATGAGTCCCATGTCGCGTGAGAACCGCCCCGTCTGGCAGCCGCGTGAACGGGGGCCGGGCGACCGCCCCCGCGTCATCGTCATCGGCGCCGGCATCGGCGGCCTGTCCACCGGCTGCTACGCCGAGATGAGCGGCGCCGAGACCCGGATCTTCGAGCGGCACGTCCTCCCGGGAGGGTGCTGCACGGCGTGGTCCCGGCAGGGGTACGTCTTCGACTACTGCATCGAATGGCTCACCGGCACCGGCCGGAACAACGACGCCAACCGGGTGTGGCGGGAGCTGGGCGCCCTCGACGGCAAGACCATCGCGAACTTCGAGATGTTCAACACCGTCGTGGACGAGGACGGCCGGGCGGTGACGTTCTACAACGACCCGGACCGGCTGGAGGCGCACCTCCTGGAGATCTCGCCCGCCGACGCCCGGCCCATCCGCGCCTTCTGCCGCGATCTGCGGCGCTTCATCGCCATCAACCACTATCCGTTCCTCACCCCGCCCCCGCTCCAGTCGGTCCGGGAGAAGCTCGCCACGCTGCGGATCGTCCTGCCGGACTTCCTGCTGTTCTGGCGTACCGCGGCAACCCGGATGGAGCGGTTCACGGAGCGGTTCCAGGATCCGCTGCTGCGCCGGGCGTTCCCGTTCATCTTCTTCCAGGACCACGAGGTCTTCCCGCTCCTGCCCTATCTGTTCAACATGGCCAGCGCCCACCACAGCAACGCCGGCTTCCCGCAGGGCGGCTCGCTGGGGCTGGCGCGCTCGATCGAGGAGCGGTACACCTCGCTGGGCGGGCGGGTCGACTACCGGGCGCGGGTGGAGCGCGTCCTGATCGAGAACGACCGGGCGATCGGGGTGGAGCTGCGCGGCGGGGAGCGCCACTACGCCGACCATGTGGTCGCCACCTGCGACGGCTCCACCACGATCAACAAGCTGCTGGGCGGCGCGTACTCCAGCCCGAAGGTCGACACCCTCTTCGGCGAGATGATGGACCGCCCGGAGATGCTCTACCCGGGGGTCGTCTCCGCCTTCGTCGGTGTCAAGGGCGAGTTCGACGGCCGGGAGCGGCACAGCACGACCTATCTGCTGTCCGGGGAGGACTGCGCGGCCCTGCCGAGCGTCAGCCAGAAGAGCCTGGTCGTCCAGTTCCGGTCGCAGTACTCGGACGGCTTCGCACCGGTCGGCAAGTCGGTAATCCACTGCACGTACTTCAGCGACTACGGGTACTGGAAGCAGTTGCGGCGTACGGACCGCAAGGGGTACTGGGCGCGCAAGCAGGAGGTGGCCGACTTCGTCCGGGCCTTCCTGGAGCGGCGGCATCCGGGCATCGGGCCGGCCATCGAGGTCATCGACGTGGCGTCGCCCGTGACCACCGAGCGGTACACCGGTGTGCAGGGCGGGTCCATCCTCGCCTGGAAGTCGTTCACCGATGCCGACGACGTGATCACGGGGCTGATCAACAAGGACCGGATGCGGCTGCCGGGGCTGCGCGGCTTCTCCGTGGCGGGGCAGTGGTTCAGCGGCGGGAGCCTGATCAAGGCCGCGTCGGGCGGGCGGTTCGTCACGCAGTACCTCTGCAAGGAGCTGGGCCTCACCTTCCAGGCCTGGGAGAGCGGCGGAACGGAGCCCTGGCACCCGGGAAAGCTGGGCAAGCTGCCGCAGCTCGAACACCGGGGGGTGCGGTGAGCGCTCCAGCGACCCACCGGGACCCCGCACACGAAAGCCGACGAGGACACCGAGGAGCGCACGGCATGCCGGCTGCCCGACCCCGCAGAAAATCCATGATCGTCATCGGCGGGGGGCTCGGCGGCCTGTCCACCGGCTGCTACGCGCAGATGAACGGCTACAGCAGCCAGGTCTTCGAGATGCACGAGATCCCCGGCGGCTGCTGCACCGGCTGGGGACGCGGCGACTTCACCTTCGACTGCTGCATCAGCTGGCTGCTGGGCAACGGTCCCGGCAACGAGATGCACCAGATCTGGCTCGAACTGGGCGCCCTCCAGGGCAAGGAGATGCGCCACTTCGACGTGTTCAACATCGTGCGCGGCCAGGACGGCCGGGCCGTGTACTTCTACTCCGACCCGGACCGGCTCGAAGCCCATCTGCTCTCCCTCTCCCCCGCGGACGCCCGCCACATCCGGTCTTTCTGCGCCGGGCTGCGCAAGTTCCGTACCGCGCTGTCCTCCTATCCGTTCCTCAAGCCCGTCGGGCTGATGGGCCGGTGGGAGCGGTGGCGGATGCTGGCCGGCTTCGTCCCGTACCTGAATCTCTTCCGTACGTCGATGTCCGTCCTGATGACGGAGTACTCGGCCCGGTTCCAGGACCCGCTGCTGCGCGAGGCGTTCAACTACATCCTGCTGGAGAAGCACCCGGGGTTCCCCGTGCTGCCCTTCTACTTCCAGATGGCGTCGCAGGCGAACCGGTCGGCCGGGGTGCCGGAGGGCGGTTCGCTCGGGCTGGCCCGCTCCATCGCCGACCGGTACGAACGGCTGGGCGGCGAGATCACGTACAACGCCAAGGTCGAGCGGATCCTCGTCGAGAACGACCGCGCGGTGGGCGTGCGGATGGCGGACGGGCGGGAGTACCGGGCGGACCTCGTCGTGTCCGCCTGCGACGGGCCCACCACCTTGTTGAAACTCCTCGAAGGCCGGTATCTCGACGACGACTACCGGCGGCTGTTCACCAAGACGATCGAGGAGCCGGGCATGGTCTTTCCCGGCTATGTCAGTGTGTTCCTCGGGTTGCGGGCGGGCTTCCCCGAGGGGGAGCCCACCACGACCCACCTCCTGGACGGGACGACGGCCTCCAAGCTCCTCGGCATCCGCCATCCGAGCATCAACGTCCAGTTCCGCAGCCGGTTCTATCCCGAGCTGTCACCGGACAACACGACCGTCATCTACGCCACGTACTTCTCCGACGTCGCGCCCTGGCGTGAACTGAGTGAGGGGCCTGAGCAGTTCAGCCGGCCCCGCCGGGGCGGCGAGCTGCACACCCTGCCGGTGCGGCGGGGCCGCCCCTACTCGGCCGCCAAACGCCGGGTGCGGGACACGGTCGTCGACTTCCTGGAGGAGCGCTATCCGGGGCTGCGGGACTCGATCGCCGTACGGGACACCTCCACCCCGCTCACCCAGATCCGGTACACGGGCAGTTACAACGGGACCGTCCTCGGCTGGCAGCCCTTCGTGGAGAGCGGCGAGACCATGGAGGAGCTGGTCAAGAAGCACGGCCCCGCCCTGCCCGGCCTGGAGAACTTCTACCTCTCCGGCGTGTGGGCCACCACGGGCGGCCTGATCAGGGCCGCCGCCGCAGGCCGGCAGGTCATGCAGTTCATCTGCCGGGACGACGGCATCGACTTCACCGCCTCCATCGACGACACCGCGCCACCGCCCACCCATGTCGTCGTGCCCGTAGGCCCGTGACCCGTAGGCCCGTAGGCCCGTGGGTCCGTGGGTCCCTGGGTCCCTGGGTCCGTGAAACCCGCAGGCATCTCCCTCAAATCCGTAAGCATCTCTCTCAAGGACCGTGCCAGGAAAGGCGGACACCCCCATGTCTCCCCAGCCACAGCAGCAATCCACGCAGCGCCCCGAACCCATCTCCTACCCTTTCTGGAATCTCGGCGGTCTGGATCCGCACCCCGGGTACCAGCAACTGTGGGACCAGCCCCTGGCCCGGGTGCGCCTGGCCTACGGTGAGGACTCCTGGCTGGCCACCCGGCACGAGGACGTACGTGCCGTCCTCTCCGATCCCCGTTTCAGCATCGGCGAGGCGGTCCACCGCGACCATCCCCGCATCGAGCGGATGCCCCGGATCAGCGGCGGTCTCCTCACCAGCGCGGACCAGGACCATTCCCGGATGCGTTCCCTGCTGAGCAAGGAGTTCACCGCACGCCGGATCGAGCGCCTGCGGGACCGGATCAGGCGGACCGCCGACGGGCTGCTCGACCGTATGGAGGAGATCGGTCCGCCCGCGGACATGATCGAGGACTATGCCTTCCCCTTGCCCATGACGATCATCTGCGAACTGGTCGGGATCCCCTACGCCGACCACATTCATGTACGGCACTGGGCGGATGTCGTGTGCTCGGGCAGCACCCCGCCCGAGACGATCCTTGAGGAAGCCGGCATCTTCAACGCCCGGATGAACGGCTGGGTGGAGGCGCGCCGCCGGGAGCCGGCCGACGACCTGCTCACCATCCTGGTCCGCGGTCTCGACGAGGAGGGGATCATCACCGAGGGCGAGCTGATCGACATCCTCGGCGAACTCCTCATCGGCGGATTCGTCACGACCACCAACCAGATCGGCAACTTCTTCTCGCTGATGCTGCTCCACCAGGAGAACGGCGACGACATGCTGGGCCGGCTCCGCGCCGACCTCGGTCTCATCCCGAAGGCCGTCGAGGAGCTGCTGCGCTTCGTCCCCCTGCTCAACGGGGTGGTCCTGCCGCGCTACGCCATGGAGGACATCGAGCTGGGCGGCGTGCTGATCCGCGCGGGAGACCCCGTCATCGTCTCCCCGACCGCCGCCAACCGGGACCCGGGAGTCTTCCCCGAGCCGGACGAAGTCGTCCTGGACCGTCCGGGCAACACCCATGTCAGCTTCGGGCACGGGGCCCACTACTGCCTGGGCGCGCACCTCGCCCGGCTGGAGCTCCAGGTGACCCTGGAGCAGGTGGTCACTCGCTGGCCCGAGCTGCGGCTCGGCGTCGAGGTGGACCAACTCCGTTGGCGGTCACAGGAGTTCTTCAGCGGACTGTACGAGCTGCCCATCGCCTGGTGACCCGTCGGCCGCCCGACGCGGTCGGCTCCGGGCGGTCGGCTCCGGGCGGTCGGTTCCGGCGCGATCGGTTCCGGGAGCGGTTGCCCGGGGCCGACCGCGCCGGCGGCGCGGGGGCTCCGGGCCGGCCCGGAGGTGCTGTCATAGCTCGAAGCCCTCGGGGAAGGGTCGTCAGGGGCGTAGTGGTACCGCGCGGTGCCGGTGATCCAGGCACGGCCCTCGATGGTGGGGGCGACGGTCGTGAGGCCCGTGGGTGCGCCCGGCCCAGCTTCGTACCATGTCACATGGCACTGTTCCGCGCCACGGTCCTGGAGATCTCGGAGCGGGGTACGGGAACGGCGTCACCGGCGCGGGACAATGGCCGCATGACGCAAGGAAACGACGCGGCGACCGCTCACGCGTGGGCGGCGCTCGGCGGCCGGGCCGGGCGCGCGGAATCGGTGACGTACGAAGGCGCGGGTGAGGTGCTGGCAGCCCGGCTGCCGGTGCGGGAACTGGCCCGGGCGACCGTGGGCGTGTGCTCGCTGGCCGCCGCGGAACTGCTCGCACTCCGCCGTGGGGTACCCGTACCGGCGGTACGGGTACGGGAGGGGGCGGTCGCCACGGCGTTCGTCAGCGAGCGGTATCTGCGGATCGACGGCCGGGCCCTCACCGGGTTCGCTCCGCTGTCCGGGTTCTGGCGCGCGGCCGACGGCTGGGTCCGTACGCACGCCAACTACCCGCACCACCGCGCCCGGTTGCTGAGCGCCCTCGACATCCGTGACGCGGGCGACGGCCCGACGACCGCCCGACGGCTCGCGGACGAGCTGGCGACACGCCCGGCCCGGGAGATCCAGGAGACCGTTTACGCGGCGGGCGGGCTCGCCGTGGCCGTGGCGTCCACACCGGCGGAGCCCACCGTCCCCCTGTCCCCCGGCGGTGGCGCGCCGCCGCTCGCCGAGATCAGGTCGGCCGGGGGCGGGGCGGCCGAAGCCGGGGCAGCCGGGGTGAGGGCGCCACTGTCGTTGCCGCCGGCCGCGCTTCCGGCCGAGGGGGTACGGGTGCTGGACCTCACCCGGGTCATCTCCGGCCCTGTCGCCACCCGCACCCTGGCGCTGCTGGGCGCCGATGTCCTGCGGGTGGACTCGCCCCGCCTGCCGGAGCAACCGGACGCCCACACCGACACGGGCCCGGGCAAGCGCTCGACCCTGCTGGACCTCTCCGCCGCGCCCGACCGGCAGGTCTTCGAGGAGCTGCTGGACACGGCCGATGTCGTGGTGACCGGCTACCGGCCGGGCGCACTCGACCCGCACGGGCTGGCCCCCGACGCGCTGCTGGCCCGGCGCCCCGGCCTGATCGTCGCGCAGCTCTGCGCCTGGGGCTGGTCCGGGCCGTGGGCCGCGCGGCGCGGATTCGACAGCCTCGTCCAGGCGGCCAGCGGCATCGCCGCGAGCGAGGCGGCGGCCGACGGCCACCCGGGCGCCCTGCCGGCCCAGGCGCTCGATCACGGTACGGGGTATCTCATCGCGGCCGGGATCCTCCGCTCCCTGACGGACCGGCAGATGACGGGCGAGGGGCGGCATCTGCGGTTCTCGCTCGCGGGCACCGCGTCCTGGCTGCTGCGCGGTGTCGGGCACACGCCGGTGGAGGGCGGCCCGTACGATCCGGCGCCCTGGCTCACCGAGACGCCCTCGGCCTACGGTCCGTTGCGCCACGCGCTCACGCCGGTGCACTACGACGGCGCGCCCGTCACCTGGTCGCACCCGCCGACGCGCTGGGGGACGGATCTGCCGCGCTGGAGCTGACGCCTACGGAGCCTGCGCAGCGGGCCGGTGGTGGATCCGGTCGAGGATGTCGTTGTGGAGGGGCCGTTTGTCGGGGCGGGCGTGCGCGGCGGCGCGCCGCAGGGCGGGGATCGCGCGGGCGCCGAGCGCGACCAGGCCCTCGGCCGCCGCCGCCCGTACGACGGGGTGCGGGTGCGTGAGCCGTTCGACCACGGCGGGGATCGCGGGTTCCCACGCGGCACGGCACAGAGCTCTGATCGCCATGCGCTGGATGTCGGACTGAGGGTCCTCCAACAGGACGGCGGTATGGCGCAGATGGGCCGTACGGTCCAGCATCGCCCGGGAGACCCGGTGGGCGCGCAGCCGGATCCCGGCCCGGGGGTGCGTCAGCAATTCACCTATCAGCGTGCACAGTTCGGGGTCCTGGTCCGGTGCGGGGCCGCTGTGTCCCTCGGCCAGCCGGGTGAGCGCCCGGCGGATACGCTCCGGGGTGCCGGTGCGGGCCAGCTCCAGCAACTCCCGCCGTGAGGGCGGGGGTACGGGCCCTGTCGGCCCGGTCGACGGGCGGGTGCGAAGCGCGGTGAGGGCCGCGGCGTCCTCCCGTACGGCACCGGAATCCCGCAACGGACCGGTCACCAGGGTGAGTCCGTCCGCCAGATCGTCCCGTCCCTCGGCTCGCAGGCGGTGTCGGGTCCGGGTCAGCGCCGGGGTGCGGAGCAGCGTGCGGCCGGCGAGGAGGTCGATGAACCCCCAGGCCCCGGCGTCGAGCCGGTCCGTCAGACGGGCCGCCAGGATGTCGGCACTCACCCGGTGCAGCAGGTTGGCGGCGGTGCGGCGTACGTCGGGCGATCCGTGTTCCCAGCGTTCGAGCAGCGCGGGGAGCAGCGGCTCCAGGCCCGGGGCGCGGACGGCGCCGGCCACGAGCAGCAGCCTGTCGTCCCGTACGCCGTCCCCGCCCAACTCGGCCGTCCCGGCGGCGGTCCGGGCGAGGGCCGCCAGCGCGGGGGCGAGCGGCGAGCCGACGGGTACGGGTACGGTGACGCGGCCCTGGAGGAAGGCGCGGAGCACGGTCCGCGCGGCCTCCGGCTCGGGCCAGGTCAGGAGCGTCCGGGCGGCTGCGTTCCGGCGGTCCTCGGTGTCGTCCGCCAACAGGGCCAGCAGGCGGGTGCGCAGCGCGGCGGAGCGCGGCCGGTCAAGGTCGTCGCCGTGCACGGTCCGCGGTGCGGGCGGCGGGGCGGCGGCGTCCTCGGCGCGGGTCCAGGGCGGGGTGCCGAGGGGCTGGAGTTCGGTCATCCAGTCGAGGAGGGTGGCGCGGACCTCGGCCCCGGCGTTCTGATAGGCCCCGGCCAGCGCGGCGAGCCGGACCCGGGAGCCGGGCGCGCCGTCGGTGTCATGGCGGAAGGCGGCCAGGGCGGCGGGGGTGTGCACCGCGACGTCCAGGGCGGCGCGCCACGCGCACTCCTCCGCCGGCGGAGCGTGGAACGCCTCCTGCAACACGGCCTGTTGGGCGACCCGGGGTTCGGTGGTGAGACGGGCGGCGGCGAGTGCCCGGTCGAGATCGGCGCGGACGAGGACGGCGTCGCAGGCGCGCAGCAGGGAGAGTGCGGCGCGGGATCCGGGGTTCGCCGGGGGCAGCGCCCGTACGGCGTCGGCGACGGCCGATCGCTCCGCCGCAGTCAGGGTCGGTACGGCGGCTTCGAGTACGGCGACGAGTTCGCGCCCGTAGCCGTCCGTGCCGCCTTTGGCGTCGGTGGCGTCCATGTCCGTTTGCGCCAAGGCGAGTTCGGCGAGCAGGATGCCGGTCGAGTGGGCGAAGGCCCGCCGTTCGCGGTCCGTCCAGGGCGCGGGGCAGATCCGTAGCGTGAACCGTACGACGCGCTCCCTGGCGCCGGGCTCCGATCCGGCGAGCCGGAGCCAGTCCGCCAGCATCGGTCGCAGGGTCCGTGCCAGGTGTTCCGAGGGGGCGGCCCGTTCGGCGACCCGCAGGGCGATCGGCGCGTGCCAGCCCCGGGCCGCCAGTGACGTGGCGTCGGCGTCCGCGCCGCCGCCCGTTCGGTGGGGCCGCCCGGCGGGGACGCCGATCCCGTGGGCCGCCAGCGGCTCCGAGAGGTCGGCGGGGGCCCCGGAGGCGAGGCGGATCCGGCCGTCGGCGACGAGGGCGAGCAGCGTTGGTACCACCGGTGACTCCTGGTCGGCCAGGGAGAGGACGGTGCGCGCGGTCAGCACACCGTCGAGCCCCGCCGCCAACAGCCTTACGCGGTTGCCTCCTTCGGGGCCGTCTCCTTCTCGGCCGTCTCCTTCGGGGGCGCGCTCCGCCGCCGCGAGGAGGGTCGCCGGGTACGCGTCGCCGAGGACGGCGCGCAGCGCCGCGCCGAGCGCGGTGCGCAGCCCCGGGTTGCTCGTGCGGCCGAGGTGGCGAAGGAGCGCCGGGACTGCCGCCGGGGTGCCCGCGCGGGCCAGCACTTCGACGGCGGTCTTCTTGATGTTCATGTTCGAGTGGTCGAGACACGCGGCGATCGCGGGCGCCGCCCAGCGGGCGCGCGCGTGCCCGAGGGCCAGCAGTGCCTGGCGTACGGTCTGGACGTCCCGGGCGCCAATCAGTGTGATCAGGGTCGCCGAGAGGGCCTGGGCGTCGTCCCCCGCGGCGTCCCTGGCGAGCAGGGCGATCACGTGTTTGCGTACATGCCGGTCGTGGTGGCGGAGCAGGTGGTGCATCCGGGGGCGGGTGTGCGCGGAGGGGACGGCGAGAAGCAGCTTGAGCAGGATCGTACGTTCGCCGTCGGTCACCCCGGGCCGCTCCAGCAGGTCCAGCGCCATGGTCGCGACGAGTGCGTGCCCGGCTTCCCCGGCGTCGGCGGCGTCGAGCAGACAGACCGGCCGGATGCGGCGCCGCGCGTGGAGCCGTCCGCCCAGCGCGCACAGGGCGTCGACGACGTCCTGGGGCACGGCGGGCTCGGCGGTGGTTCGCCCGTCGGTGAACCAGCCTTTCTCCGGGTGGGGTTGATCCGCGTCGGACTCCCAGGACGCCGCGTGTTCGGCCACGACGCGCAGCAGGAGGTCGGCGAGGACCGGCACCGTACCGGAGGAGCCGTGAGCGGCGAGTCTGAGCAGCGCGGCGACCGGGTCGGCCGGGTCGAGATGGGAGCGCAGCAAGGCGAGTTCCCGCTCGTCGGGGCCACCTAGATCGGCCGCGATCCGTGGCGGGAGCTGGGTGGGATCGAGGCGGACGAGGATACGGTGGCGCAGCTCCGGGTCGGTGTTGAGGGACCAGAGGAGTTCCAGGGCCTGGTGGCGTACGGCCCGCAGCGCGGGGGCGACGGTGTCCGTGGGCGGGTCTGCGGTTTCCGTGACCGGGCCGGCCGCCGGGGCGACGGATCCCAGGTCGGCGCCCACGCCGAGCCCGTCGGCCAGCATCCGTACGGTGCGCTCCCCGCCGAGCGCTTCGAGCGCGTCCAGGGCCGCCGCGGGCGCGGCCGGCAGAGAGGCGATGACGGCTTCCTCGGCCTCCGTGTGGCGCAGCGCGCGGAGCGCGTCGAGAAACGGCTCGGGCGCGGCGGCCGACGGAAGGAGGCGGGTGATCGCGTCGCCGATCGGCGGCTCCCCCGCCCCCTGCTGGGCCAGTGCGACGAGCAGGGCCAGCCGTCGCGGCCAACTGGCGTCGTCCGCGGGGGCGTCGGTGAGCTCGTCGCGGACTTCCCGGCGGCAGGTGAAGAGGACCGTCGTGAACGCACGGGGCTCGATCGTGTGGTCCGCGAGGGCCAGTCCGACGAGCGCCGGTACGGCCCGGGGCGCCGCGAAGTGCCCGCGCCGGTGGAGCCCGCGCAGACAGCGCATCGCCGCGGTGCCGAGCAGGAGGGGATCGCGGGTGGCGAGGGCGGTCAGGCCGTCGATGTCTCCTCGCTCCGCGAGCCCGCCGAGGAGTTCCATGGCGCGCCGCCGTAGACCTGGCAGGCGCTCGGGGTCCGCGGCGACCCGCCACAGCGGATCGCTGTGGCCGTGGCGGGCGGAGACCAGGAGCGCGGCTTCGGCGGTGCCTGGTCCGGCGCTGGTGGTGCCCGTATCCGTGCCGAGGAATCCGGCGAGCTCGTCGAGGGACAGCGGCTCCAACGCCGCCCAGGGCTCGGCGAGTTCGGCGAGGGCGGCGGACGCGACCCCGGGGCCGCCCGTACGCGCCAGGCCGACCAGGTGTGCGCGGACGAGCGCGGGCGCGAGGAGTCCGGCGTGCAGACCCTGCCGGGCGAGCCGCACCGCCTCGGCCCGTACCACCCGGTCGCCGCACTCCGTCAGCTCCGCCAGCAGCCGCTGGGGCCGGTGGGCGCGGGTGATGTCCAGTTCCCGAACGGCCTGGTACAGCAGTTCACCTGGTGGTTCGGTACGGAGTACTCCGGGCTCGTTGTGCAGCTCGGCACGGAGCCAGGCGATCCGCACCCGCTCCGGCAGTCCGGCCGTGCGCCACGACGGGCGGCGCCGCTCCGGAACGTACGGCCCCAGGCGCTCGTACAGCTCCGCCAGAACGAGCGCGGACTCCGGCGGTCCGGTCACCGACAGGGGCAGCAGCGCGGCGAGTTCGGCGCGATCGGCGCGATCGGACGCGTCGGCGGCCCGGTCCCCGGTGACGCCGTCCTGGGCCGACCGCTCGGCGAGGAGCACGAGTCCACGATGGCGCGCACGAGGATCCTGGTCCCGGACGAGTCGTCCGATGTCGGCCGACGGGCGGGCGGGGACTTCCTGGAGCGGTGTGTCCGTCGGCGTCTTCACACGCGGATCCTAAGTGGGTTATTCACGTCCCGACCAGTGGAATTCGCCCGGCCACGCCATCTTGACATGGACTCGCCCAGATGGTGGTTTAGACCAATCGGTCACCGGCCGGTGACCGGGTCACGCTCCCCTTGGAGTTGCCGTGCTCCGTCGGTCCCGCAGGCACCACCCCGGACAGTCCCCTCTCGGCCTCCCTCTTCTCGGCGCCCTGACTCTGGCCCTCTCCGCCCTCACCCCGCTCACCTCCTTCCCCGCCACGCCCGCCGCCGCGGCCGCCCGCGCGTCCGCCCCCTCGAACCCGCCGCCGGCCGTCACCCCCACCCCCCAGCGGATGACAGCCGCGGGACGCGCGCTGCGCGTACCGGACCGGGTGCGGCTGGCCGTCGGCGAGGGGACCGACCCCGCCGGTCTCGATGTGATCAGAGAGGCGCTGGCCTCCGCCGGGGCCCGCAGGATCGATCAAGTCCGCGTCAACGGCGCGGGATTCACCCCGAACCCGGCCTCCGGGCCGCACGACCCACGCCTCACCGTCGTGGTCGGGTCGATCACGGACCGGCCGGTGGCCCACGCCCTGCGCGCGGCGGGCGGAAGTGTCCCCGGCACGCCCGTCGCGGAGGGGTACTCGCTCGCCACCACCGCGGGCGACCGCCGTACCGGCGCCACGGCCGTTCTCGCGGGCAACGACGCGGACGGCGTCTACTACGCGGCGCAGACGTTCCGGCAGCTGGTGGCCCCCGCGAGCCGGAGCATCGCGGCCGTGTCGATCACCGACCACCCTCTGATGTCCCTGCGCGGCAGCATCGAGGGCTTCTACGGCGCGCCCTGGTCGCACGCCGACCGGCTCGACCAACTCGCCTTCTACGGAGCCGTCAAGGCCAACACGTACATCTACGCCCCCAAGGACGACGTGTACCTGCGGGAGAGCTGGCGCGAGACCTATCCCGCCGACCGGCTCGCGGAGCTGCGTGAGCTGATCGACCGCGCCACCACCCACCATGTCGACTTCACCTACGCCATCTCCCCCGGCCTGTCCGTCTGTTACAGCGACCCGAACGACGTGAAGGCTCTGGAGAACAAGCTCGAAAGCCTCTACGCGCAAGGGGCACGCAGTTTCTACGTGGCGCTGGACGACATCAGCTACACGAGCTGGAACTGCGCCTCGGACCAGGAGAGTTACGGCGCTCCGGGCCGGGCCGCCGCCGGGCGGGCGCAGGCCGACCTGCTCAACACCGTGCAGCGCGACTTCATCGGGACGCATGCCGGTGCCCATCCGCTCCAGATGGTGCCCACCGAGTACTCCGACATGGCCGACTCCCCGTACAAGAAGGTCCTGCGCGAGCAGCTCGATCCCCAGGTGGTCGTGCAGTGGACGGGGAACGACGTCGTGCCGCCGTCGATCAGTGTGGCCGACGCCCGCGCCGCCTCTGAGGTCTGGGGACGCAAGGTGTTCCTCTGGGACAACTATCCGGTCAACGACTACGGACAGACCACGGGACGGCTGCTGATGGCGCCGTACGACCGGCGGGAGGCCGGGCTGCACGAGGAGTTGAGCGGCATCGTCCTCAACCCCATGAACCAGGCGGCCGCGAGCAAGGTCGCGCTCTTCGGCGGGGCGTCCTTCGCGTGGAACGACCGGGGCTACGACGCGGAACGCACCTGGCGCGCGGCGGCCGACCACCTGTCGGGCGGCGACCGCGCGACCACGCGGGCGCTGCTGGCCTTCTTCGACACGCAGCATCTCGCCCCGACGTTCGGCCCGGAGAACTGGCAGCCGCAGGCGCCCGTGCTGCGCGCGGCGCTGGACGACTTCCGCGCCGTATGGTCCACCGGCTCCGTACGGGAGCGGCGGTCCGCACTGCGCGAGTTGTCCACCTACGCCGGCTTGCTCGCCGGCGCGCCGGAGCGGATACGGAACGGGGTGGCGGACCCGGGCTTCCTCCGGGAGACGGCGCCGTGGCTGACCGCCCTGGACCTGTGGGGCGGCTCGCTCGACGCCACGCTGGACGGGCTGCGGGAGCAACTCCGCGGCGGCAGCGGTGAACGCTCCTTCTCCGAGGCGGCCACACTGGCCCGCCGGGCCGCCGCCGTCAGAACGATCCCGGGGACGACCCGGCCGCAGGGCACGATCAAGGTGGCGGACGGGGTCCTGGACACCTTCATCGAGGAGGCTCCGACCCTGCGCGGCTGAGCGGGCCCGGGGGCGGCCCACCCCAGCGGGCCCGGGGCGGCCCACCCCAGCGAACCGGGGGGCGGCCCACCCGAGCATGGCCGGGGGGGCCGCCCCCCCGAGCGGGGCCCGGCGGGTGGCCCCCCCGAGCGGGACCCGGCGAGCGTGGCCGGGGCGGGG
>NZ_JBHZEJ010000027.1:0-51750 GCF_042756365.1 Streptomyces sp. NPDC059092 | reverse complement strand
TTTTTTTTAACCCCCCCGGGGGGGGGGCGGGGGCGCCCCCCCCCCCGCGGCCGGGGGGCGCCCCCCCCCCCCCCCGGGGGGGGCCCCCCCCCCCCGGGGGGGGGGGGCCCCCCCCCCGCCGAGCGGGACCGGGCGGGTGGCCCGCACGAGCGGGACCGGACGAGCGTGGCCGGGGCGGGCGGCCCGGCCGAACAGCCGGATTCATTACGATCCGGTCTCGGGACACCCTCAGCCTCTTGCTTTCTCCCTGTGGAATCGATTCCAATCCTCCGTGTAATCGATTCCACAAGGAGGTGGACCGACGATGGCGGCCATCAAGGACGTCGCGGCGCGGGCGGGTGTCTCCGCCGCCACGGTGTCCCGCGTACTCAACGACCATCCGTCGGTCAGCCCGGACTCCCGCGCCCGGGTGCTCGCCGCCGTCGCCGCGCTGGGGTACCGGCCCAACGCGGTGGCCCGCTCGCTGCGGACCGACGAGACCCGCACCCTCGGCCTGGTCATCAGCGATGTGCTCAACCCGTACTTCACCTCCCTGGCCCGGGCCGTCGAGGAGGAGGCGCGGGCCCTCGGCTACAGCGTGATCATCGGGAACGCCGACGAACGGCCCGAGCTCCAGGACCACCACATCCGTACGCTGCTGGACCGCCGGATCGACGGACTGCTCCTGTCCCCCACCGACCGTGGGGCGAAGCTGATACTCGACGCGGTGCGCGCCGACACGCCCGTCGTCTTCGTGGACCGGTGGATCCCGGGGGTTGACGTGCCGGTCGTCCGGGCGGACGGGCGCGCCGCCGTACGGGATCTGGTCGGCCACCTGCTGGCGCTCGGCCACCGCAGGCCGGCGATCATCGCGGGCCCGGCGGCCACCACCACCGGCAGCGAGCGTGTCGACGCGTTCCGCGCGGCGCTCGGTGAGCACGGGGTGACACTGCCGGACGCGTACATCGGCCAGGGCGACTTCCAGGCCGAGAGCGGACGCCGGGCCGCCGAGCGCTTCCTCGACCTGCCGGAGCCGCCGGACGCGGTGTTCGCCGCGGACAACCTGATGGCGCTCGGCGCGCTCGACGCGTTCCGCGCCCGGGGGCTGCGGGTCCCCGAGGACATCGCGCTCGCCGCCTTCGACGACATCCCCTGGTTCGTGCACACGGACCCGCCGATCACCGCCATCGCCCAGCCCACGGACGAGCTGGGGCGGGCCGCCGTCCGGGCGCTGGCGGAACGTATCGCCGGCCGCGAGCCGCCGTCCCTGACCCTGCCCGCCCGGCTGGTCGTACGCCGCTCGTGCGGCGCGGCCCTCCCTCCGGACCGTACGGCCCTCGCACCGGACCGCGCCGGCCTCCCTCCGGGGCCACCGGATCCCGTCCCGTCGGAACGAAACCCATCAGCACGATCACAGAGGAGCGACCCGTGAGCCACCCCGACGAGTTGCTGCGTGTCGAAGGGATACGCAAGACCTTCCCCGGCGTGGTGGCGCTCGACAGCGTCGACTTCGATCTGCGCCGCGGCGAGGTGCACGTCCTCCTCGGTGAGAACGGCGCCGGCAAGAGCACACTGATCAAGATGCTCTCCGGGGCGTACCGGCCCGACAGCGGACGGGTCCTCGTCGACGGGGAGGAGGTGCGGATCCACGGCGCGCAGGACGCGGAACGGCTCGGCATCGCCACCATCTACCAGGAGTTCAACCTCGTCCCCGATCTGACGGTGGCCGAGAACATCTTCCTGGGGCGCCAGCCGCGCCGCTTCGGCCTCGTCGACCGCAAGAGGATGGAGGCCGACGCCGCCGCCCTGCTGGAGCGCGTCGGTGTCACCACTCCGCCCCACACCAAGGTCCGTGAACTGGGCATCGCCCGGCTCCAGATGGTCGAGATCGCCAAGGCGCTCAGCCTCGACGCACGGGTGCTGGTGATGGACGAACCGACCGCCGTGCTGACCTCCGAGGAGGTGGAGAAGCTCTTCCGGATCGTGCGCACCCTGCGCGAGGAGGGGGTGGGCATCGTCTTCATCACCCACCACCTGGAGGAGATCGCGGCGCTCGGCGACCGGGTCACCGTGCTGCGGGACGGCCGCAGTGTCGGCCAGGTGCCCGCGTCGACCCCGGAGGACGAACTCGTCCGCCTGATGGTGGGCCGCTCCATCGAGCAGCAGTACCCGCGCCGCCGTGCGGAGGCCGGGACCGCCCTGCTCAGTGTGAGCGGGCTGACCCGGCGGGGCGTCTTCCACGACGTGGGGTTCGAGGTCCGGGCCGGCGAGGTCGTCGGCATCGCGGGGCTGGTGGGCGCGGGCCGCACCGAGGTCGTACGGGCGGTCTTCGGCGCCGATCACTACGACAGCGGCACGGTACGGGTCGGCGGAACTCCCCTGCCCCGGTACGACGTCGGCGCGGCGATGGCCGCCGGGATCGGCCTCGTACCAGAGGACCGCAAGGGCCAGGGCCTGTTGCTCGACGCCTCCGTGGCGGAGAACCTCGGCCTGGTCACCCTGCGCTCCGCGACCCGTGGCGGGCTGGTGGACCGCAAGGCCCAGCACACCGCCGCCGCCCGGATGGCCGGACAACTCAGCGTACGGATGGCGGGACTTGAACAGCGGGTGGGCACCCTGTCGGGTGGCAACCAGCAGAAGGTCGTCATCGGCAAGTGGCTGCTGGCCGATGTCCGGGTGCTGATCCTGGACGAGCCGACGCGCGGCATCGATGTCGGCGCGAAGGTCGAGATCTACCAGCTCATCAACGAACTCACGGCCGCGGGCCACGCCGTACTGATGATCTCCAGCGACCTGCCGGAGGTGCTCGGCATGAGCGACCGGGTGCTGGTCATGGCGCAGGGCCGGATCGCCGGTGAACTCACCGCCGACGAGGCCACCCAGGACGCGGTGATGGCGCTCGCCGTGAGCACCGGGCCGCCCGCGGCCGGCGTCGCGACCACCATCACAGACACAGCCGCTGACACCACTGCTACCGCTACCCGCACAACCAACACCACAGTCGACGAAGAAGGAGTGGAGGGCTCCCGTGGCCACTGACACGCTCAAGAGCGAGAAGAGCACAACAGGCGGCGGTGGCGCCCCGGGGCTCCGCCGTCTCCTCCTCGACAACGGCGCCCTGAGCGCCCTGGTGGTCCTGGTGGTGGCGATGTCGCTGCTGTCAGGTGACTTCCTGACCACCCAGAACCTGCTGAACGTCGGTGTGCAGGCGGCCGTCACCGCGATCCTGGCGTTCGGTGTCACCTTCGTCATCGTCACGGCGGGCATCGACCTGTCGGTCGGCTCGGTGGCCGCGCTCTCCGCGACCGTCCTGGCCTGGTCGGCGACGTCCGAGGGGGTGCCGGTGTGGCTGGCCGTCATCCTCGCCGTCGCCACCGGCATCGCGTGCGGGTTCGTCAACGGCGCGCTCGTCTCGTACGGCAAACTCCCGCCGTTCATCGCCACGTTGGCGATGCTCTCGGTGGGCCGCGGCCTCTCCCTGGTGATCTCGCAGGGCAGCCCGATCCCCTTCCCCTCCTCGGTCTCGCGGCTGGGTGACACCCTCGGCGGCCGGCTGCCCGTGCCGGTCCTCGTCATGATCGTGATGGGTCTGATCACCGCCGTGGTCCTGGGCCGCACGTACCTCGGCCGCTCGATGTACGCGATCGGCGGCAACGAGGAGGCGGCGCGCCTCTCCGGGCTGCGTGTCAAGCGCCAGAAGGTCGCCGTCTACGCCCTGTCCGGGCTGTTCGCCGCCGTCGCGGGCATCGTCCTCGCCTCCCGGCTCTCCTCGGCGCAGCCGCAGGCCGCGCAGGGGTACGAGCTCGACGCGATCGCCGCCGTCGTCATCGGCGGGGCCAGCCTGTCGGGCGGGGTCGGCAAGGCGTCCGGCACCCTGATCGGCGCGCTGATCCTCGCGGTGCTGCGCAACGGTCTCAACCTGCTGTCCGTGTCGGCGTTCTGGCAGCAGGTCGTCATCGGTGTCGTCATCGCGCTCGCGGTACTGCTCGACACGGTGCGCCGGCGCGCCGGATCCACTCCCGTGACGGGCGGCGCGGGCGGCGCGGCCGGTGCGGGCGGGCCCGGGGGGAAGAAAGCGCAGGCCGCGAAGTACACGATCGCCGCGGTCCTGGTGGCCGCCGTCATCGGCGGTGTCTCCTTCTGGAACAACGGCTCCTCCGGCGGCGCGACCAAGCTGGGTATGTCCGTCTCCACCCTCAACAACCCGTTCTTCGTACAGTTGAAGGCGGGCGCCCAGGCCGAGGCGGAGGCGAAAGGCGTCGACCTGACCGTCACCGACGCGCAGAACGATGCCTCCCAACAGGCCAACCAGATACAGAACTTCACCAGCGAGGGCATGTCCTCGGTGATCGTGAACCCGGTCGACTCGGACGCGGCGGGCCCCTCGGTGCGCGCCGCCAACCAGGCGGACATCCCGGTGATCGCCGCCGACCGCGGTGTCAACGCGGCGGACGTCGCGACCCTCGTCGCCTCCGACAACGTCGCGGGCGGCGAGCAGGCGGCGCGGACCCTGGCCGACAAGCTCGGCGGGAAGGGCCGCATCGTGATCCTCCAGGGCACGGCGGGCACCTCGGCGAGCCGGGAGCGCGGCGCGGGCTTCGCGGATGGCATCAAGGCGTACCCGGGCATCGAGGTCGTCGCGAAGCAGCCCGCGGACTTCGACCGCGCCAAGGGCCTCGATGTGATGACGAACCTGCTCCAGGCCAACGGTGACGTGAACGGTGTGTTCGCCGAGAACGACGAGATGGCGCTCGGCGCGATCAAGGCGCTGGGGGCGAAGGCCGGCACGTCGATCCCGGTGGTCGGCTTCGACGGCACGCCCGACGGGCTGAAGGCGGTCGAGGCGGGCACCTTGTACGCGTCGGTGGCCCAGCAGCCCGCCGAGTTGGGCAGACTGGCCGTGCGCAACGCGATCGAGGCCGCCGCGGGCAAGAAGATCGACGCGACGGTGAAGGTGCCGGTGAAGGTGGTCACGGCGGAGAACGTGGCCGACTTCTCCTGACGGCCGCGTGGTTCCCGTCCCCCTGAAGGCCCAGCACCCCGAGGAAACGGAGAGAGACAGCGATGTACGACTACGACCTGCTGGTCGTGGGGTCGGCCAACGCCGACCTGGTGATCGGCGTCGAGCGGCGCCCCGGCCCCGGCGAGACCGTTCTCGGCTCGGACCTGTCGGTCCATCCGGGCGGCAAGGGCGCCAACCAGGCCGTTGCCGCCGCCCGCCTCGGCGCCCGTACGGCGCTGCTGGCGCGGGTCGGTGACGACGCGCACGGCCGGCTGCTGCTCGACTCGCAGCGCACGGCCGGTGTCGACACGACGGGGGTACGGGCGGGCGGGGCGCCCACCGGGGTCGCGCTGATCACCGTCGACCCGTCCGGGGACAACAGCATCGTGGTGTCCCCGGGTGCCAATGCCCGGCTCTCCCCCGAGGACGTCCGTGCCGCGGCGGAGCTGCTGGCGGCGTCGCACGTGGTCTCCACCCAGTTGGAGATCCCGTTGGAAACGGTCGCCGAGGTGGTACGGGGACTGGCGCCGGACAGCCGATTCGTCCTGAACCCCTCGCCTCCGGTGGAGCTGCCCGCCGAGATCCTGGCGGCGTGCGATCCGCTGATCGTCAACGAGCACGAGGCGCGCGTCGTACTCGGCGCGACCGCGGACGACGCGGGGCACGAACCAGCCGACTGGGCACGGGCGTTGCTCGCGCTGGGGCCCCGCTCGGTGGTCATCACCCTGGGCGAGCGCGGCGCGCTGGTCGCGGACGCCCGGACGACGACGCTCGTACCGTCCGTACGGGTGCGCGCCGTGGACACCACGGGCGCCGGTGACGCGTTCACCGCGGCGCTGGCCTGGCGGCTCGGCGCCGGCGAGGATCTGACGGCGGCCGCGGCGTACGCCGCGCGGGTGGGCGCCGTGGCGGTCACCCGGGCGGGCGCGCAGGCGTCGTTCCCGACGGCGGCCGAGGTGGATTCGCTGTCGGACGGAGAGCCGTCGGGGGCGTCGGATTCGTCGGTGTCATCGGCACAGGGGGCGCCCCGGTGAAGAAGTCAGGGATCCTGAACCGTCATCTCGCGGGCGCGACAGCCGAGTTGGGCCATGGGGACGGCGTTCTGATCTGCGATGCGGGAATGCCGGTCCCGGCCGGTCCCCGCGTGGTGGACCTGGCGTTCGTGGCCGGGGTGCCGTCCTTCGCCCAGGTGCTGGACGGGCTGCTGGGCGAGCTGGTCGTGGAGGGCGCGACCGCCGCCCACGAGGTACGGGAGGCGAACCCGGAAGCGGCGCGGCTGCTGGCGCGGCTCCCGGATCTCGGCTTCGTCCCGCACGAGGAGCTGAAGGCTCTGTCGGCGGGCGCGCGGCTGATCGTACGGACCGGTGAGGCGCGCCCGTACGCGAACGTTCTGCTGCGGTGCGGCGTCTTCTTCTGACCCGGCCCCGGCCTTGAGCGGGCCACCTCCCGGCGGCTCATCCCAGGCCGGTCACGATCCCCCGGAGCAGCAGCCCGCAGCCCAGGGCGAGAACGACGACGGCCGAGGCGAACGGGGCCGCCCGGTGGGCCAGGGCCAGGAAGCGGCCCCGGGGGCGGGCGGCCAGTCTGCGGGTGGTGGTCTCGCGCAGCCGTACCACCGCGAGCCCGGCCCCGGCGAGCGTGACGGCGAGTCCGGCCCCGTACGCGATCACCAGCAGGAACCCGAACCACGCCTGCCCGAGGGCCGCCGCGCCGACCAGCACCACGACGGCGGACGGGCTCGGGACCAGTCCGCCCGCGAAGCCGAGGAGGATGATCCCGCGGAGTCCGGGGGCGGGCGGGAGGTGGCTGCGGGCGTGGGCGAGCGCGTGGGCGTGGGCGTCGTCCTGACCGTGGCCGTGTCCGTGGTCGTGCGTGTGTCCGTGATCGTGTGCGTGTGCGTGGTCGTGTGCGTGGTCCGTGCGCTCCGCCGTGAGCGTGGCCACCCCGCCCCTGTCCGGTGTCCGGTCGTGTGTGTGGCCGGGCGCGTGCCCGTGGCGGTGTGCCGACGCGCGCGGCGGGTGGGGGTGGGAGTGCCCGTGGGGGTGTGGGTGGGAGTGGCCGTGCGGGTGTTCGTGCGCGTGCCCCCGCGGGCCGCGCCGGTGCCGCCACGCCCTGCGCAGCAGCAGCGTCCCCGCGATCGCGACCAGCGCCCCGCTCGCGAGGGAGAGCCAGAACACCACCGTGGGCGCGGCCGCCGAACCCGCCACGATCAGCGCGCCGAGGGCGAAGACACCGAGCGTGTGCGTCATGGTCACCGAGAACCCGAGGGCCAGCACATCGCGCAGGGAGCCGCGTCCGCCCGCCGTCGCCGCGGCGGCCATCATCGTCTTGCCGTGCCCCGGGGCCAGTGCGTGCATGGCGCCCAGCAGCAGGGACACACCGAGCGCGAACGCCGCGAAGCCGAGGGTCAGTTCGTGCCGGGCCACCAGCCCGGTGAGGGCCTGCGCCCAGCGGTCGGCCCCGCGCGGCAGCACGCCGGCCACCGGGGAACCGCTCCTGTCGTCCTCGCCCCCGGAGAGCGCGGGGCCGCCGGCGCGGGCCGTGAACACGGCCGACCTGTGATCGGGGGGTGAGGAGAGCAGATCGCCGGGGTACGAGGTCAGCCGCCGCGAGACGGAGTCACGCGGCAGGTCCCCCGCCTCCGTGAGTGTCGTCCGGTCGCCCCGCGCGGTGATCTCCCGCCAGCCGGCACCGGTCGCGACGCCCGCCGGGTGGTAGGTGATCCGCTGCGGCGTGTCGTCCGGCAGCGGCGCCGTCAGCGCGCAGGTCACACGGAGCGTCCGCAGTCCGGCCTGTCCCGGGTGCTCCCGTGCCCGCGCGGCGCCCGCCGTGACGGGGACGGCCGCGCCGCCGCCCTCCCCCACCGTCAGCCGGGCGCCGGAGGCGGCCGTGGCACACCGCTCCGCGGCCCACGCGGTGAGTTCGGCGGCGTCCAGCTCGTCGTTCCCGTCGGCGTCGACGCGCCCGCGTTGCTGCGCGGCCGGGATCTCCGCCAGGTCCTCCACATGGTCCACGCGCAGGGTGCCCGGGGCGACGACCAGCCCGTCGTACTGGCTGACGGTGAAGTTCCCGAGCGGGTGCGCCTGCGCGGCCTGGGCGGGCAGCAGCGCGAGCGCCGCCCCCGCCGCGAGGGTGGCGAGCGCGGTGGCGGTGGTACGCCGTACCGGCCGGCCGGTCGTACGCCGTACCGTCATGAGTCCTCCCGGGGTCCGGATCCGGTGAGCGCGGACAGCGCGGCGGTGGCCTCGCGCGCGCCGGTGGGCGAGAAGCCCGGGTTCAGGTCGAGCGCGGCGGTCAGGGAGCGGCGCGCGGCCTTGTCGTCGCCGAGAGCCCGCTCGATCATGCCGCGGTGGTGGAGGAACGAGGCGTTGCGGTAGCCGGGCGACGCGGCGGTCGCCTTCTTCGCGTACGTGAGCGCCTCGCGGTCCTTGCCGTCCGCGTGGAGCGCCCAGGCGAGCGCGTCCGCGGTGTGGACGCTCTCGCGGCGGGACCACTCGGCGCGCGCCGCTTCGAGGGCCTGTCCGGCGTCGCCGTGGTCGGCCTCGACGAGCGCGGACTCCAGGTCGGTGGCGACCCCGTTGGCGCGGGCCAACGTGGTCCAGACACCGATGAGTTCGTACTGTTCCTCGGCCTGTTCGCGCTGCCCGGACGCCTCGTACAGCTCGCCGAGCGCGGCGAGCTGACCGGGCAGGGGGTAGCGGCGTACGACCTCTTCGAGATCGTTCAGCGCCTCCTCGGTCCTGCCCTGCGCGGCGTGGGTCCGTCCGCGCCCCTCCAGCGCGGGCACGTACCGCGGGTCGGCGCGCAGCGCGGTCGCGTAGTGGTCGAGCGCGTCGGCGTACTGCCCCTGGCTCCAGGCGAGTTGGCCGAGCGTGGTGGCGACGTACGCGACATCGGCGGTGCTGGAGGCGGATTTCAGCGCCCGCAGCAGCACCTCGCGGGCGCCCTTGACGTCGCCGCGCAGCTCCCGTACGTACGCGTACCGGGTGAAGACGGGGAGGCCGGGGCGACGGCCGTCGGCGAGTTCGACGGCCTTCGACGCCTCGTCGTAGCGGCCGAGTTCGACCAGCGCGTCGACCCGGGTGGAGAGCGCGCGTTCGCTGTACGGGTTGACGCTCAACGCCCGGTCCGCCTGGTTCAGCGCGGCGGGGAAGTCGTGCCGGGCGGCGGCCAGCGCCGAACGCCCGGCGAGGGCGGCGTCGTTCTCGTCGGCGGGGCGCAGCGCGAGGGAGCGCCCGAACGCCTTCTCCGCCTGCGGGTAGCGCGTGGGATCGCCGCTGGTCCTGGCCTGCTCGACATAGGCCGCGCCGAGGGTCGCCCAGCCGGTGGCGTCCTTGGGCTGCTCCTTGAGGTGTTTCTGAAGGGATTCGATGCCCTGGGCGAGGTCCCCCGAGGTGAGCCGCTCGACGGGGGCGCTCGCCGTGAGCGCGGGCGCGCTCCGTACGCTCGGGTCCTCCTCGCCGACCGCGCCGAACGCCACCGAGGTCGCGGTGAGCACGAGAGCGGCGGCCGTGACGGTGAGGACGTGGCGCCGGCGTCCCGTGTCCGCGGCCGTCCGCTCCCCCTCGCCCTCGTGCGCACGCCGTCGCGCGAACTGCGGCTTCCGTACGAGCATCGCTCTCGCCTTCCTCGGATTCTCTCGGTGGGTGGGTGGGTGGGGTGGTGGGTGGGTCGCGGGTGGTGGTGGGCCCGGCGGCGCCCGTGGGGGACGGATGACGCCGCCGGGCCGTTCAGGGGGCCGGTCGAGGCCCCGCTCCGCGTACCGGAGCCGGTGTCAGCCGACCCAGGACGGGCGTGAGCGGCGGGCGCGTATCCAGGTCGCGCCGAGGCCGATCAGCAGGGCGACGACGGCGCCCGCTCCTGCGGAGACGAGCATCACCGTGGTGGTGGACCACGACGCGGTGAGCGAGGACATGCCGCCCGTCAGTCCGGTCGCGGCGCCCTTGGTCGCCACGTCGGAGGCGTCGACGTCGGAACCGGCAGTGGGCAGCCCCACGTACGGGAAGTTCTTGCCGAACTCCTTGTCGTTGGCGTCGACCGCGTCACCCAAGTCGTTCTTGGACCCGACGAGTTCGCCCTCGACGACCTGGAGCGCGATGTCCAGTACGTCGTCCGTCAGCCGGCGCCCGTTCGGGAAGCCCGCGTTGTCACCGTCCAGCACGCCCAGCCGCTTCGGCTTCGCGACCGGCTCGACGGAGGTGTTGAGGCGCAGCATCTCCGACGGTGTGACCTTCGGCGGCTGGTTGAGGTCCTTCACACCGGTCAGGAAGACCGAGACGAGGTCGTCGCGCGGCTCGGCCGGTGCCTTGATGTCGTAGATCGCCTCGATGAGCTTCGGCAGCTCCGGCTCCGTGACGTTCTTCAGGAAGTCGGCGTCGTTCTCCGGCGAGGAGGCGTTGAACTTGTCCTTGTCCTTGACCGGGTTGACGACCTCGTTGACCAGCGGCATGCCGAGCCGCGACACCCGGGTCCACTCCCCCGAGGCGTTCTGGCGCTCGGTGGTGGAGTAGATGCCGACGATCGGCTGCTCCTCCGACTCCCGGAGGTAGGAGTTCGGGACCTGGAGGGCGATCGAGTTGACGTTGTAGCCCCTGAGGGTGTCGTTGCCGACCTCCGACAGATCGCCGCCGTACAGCAGGTCGAAGACCCGCAGATCGGCGAAGAACGGATCGTCGGCCTGACCGGCGAAGGCCTTGATCCCGCCGGCGACCTTCGTCACCGCCTGGTCGCGGAGCTTCTGGTAGTCGGGCATCGACGCCTTGCCGACGTTCGACGGCGCGACCGGCAGGTTCTCCGCGACCTTGTGGTGGGAGACGACCTTCTTGTGCTCCAGCCGCAGCAGTTCGATGTCATAGGTCTGGGTGAAGTTGAGCTCCGGGGAGTCCAGGCTCTCCACGACACCGGTGTTGTAGAGGAAGGTGTTCTCGTTCTTGCGGTGGTCCTTGAACGTGAACCGGTAGAGGAGGTCGTCCTGGGCGTCCCCGTTGTTGTCGATGTGGATCTCGTAGCGGGCGTCGGTGGCGAACGTGAAGAAGTTCGGTCCGCCGGCCGGCTCCTGGAACGGAAGTACGTTCGCGACGAGGGTCGTTGTGTCCGGGTGGTCCGGGCTGACGAACGCGTAGAGGTCCGTGTTGTCGAACTGGGGCTGCCCCGAGATCAGAGGCGCTTCGCGGTGGCTGGAGGCGTGTGCGGTCTGTGGCACCAGCGCGGCCACGCCGGTGGCGGTGACCCCGCCTGCGGCCAGCGCGCCACAGGCGAGCAGCGCGACGCTCCCGCGCCCTCGCCACATACGCCCGCTTCTGGTGATTGCGGTCATCGAGTCCGTCCTTCGTCCGTCATCAGGGCCGTTCCGGCTTGCTGTACGTGCATTACGTGCGCGATCCCGGTCTTGTTCGGTCTCGTTCACGGCACGTCGGGGTGGCGGAGGCCCGCCGGGAGCAAGAACCCGTGGCAGGGCTGGGTCGTAGCCGGATCTGGCCTCTTCAAAATAAATTTCGACCGGACCAATCCATCAGGGGCCGTGCAACGAAGAAGAGAAGACAGGGATTGTTTCCGCACGTCAGAGCGGTCGCGGCGAGCATTCCCGGGCCTCGGGCCCCGCACTGTTCGCCGCGTCGCCGGTCTCTGCGGACGCCGTCGGCGTGGTGAAGGACCGGGCTCTCACGGTCCACGTGGCGGCGACGGCGGTAGGACTCACCCGTACGCGGTGGCGGTGGGAGGGGAAGTGACAGGATGAACACCGACCGAGCCACGTGGCCACGGCACGTGCACGGAACGCAACGGCACGGCACGGCACATGGCAGACGCGAAAGGTGTCCAGACACATGGCAGTTGTCCACCGCACCACGATGACCCCCACCAAGCGGGAGCTGCTCGGCTCGTGGCTTCCCACCCGGCCCTGGTACCGCGGTGGGGGGCGCGCGCCGGAGCTGAGCCTGACCGGTGGGTTCCGGCTCGACGACCCGCAGGGGGAGGTGGGGATCGAGTTCATCGCGGTCACCGACGCGTCGGGCGACCGGCCGGTCACGTACCACGTGCCGCTCAGCTACCGGGGCGCGCCGCCGGCCGGTGCCGACGAGGCGCTCGTCGGCACCAGCGAGCACGGGGTGCTGGGGCGGCGCTGGATCTACGACGGGGTCCATGACCCGGTGCTCGTCGCGCAGCTCGTCGCCCTGCTCACCGGCGACGCCGAGCCGCAGGCCCAGAGCCTCAGCGACACTCCCGACCCGTCCGTCGTCAGCCACTTCGCGGAGGCCGGCCGTACGGGCGCGTTCGCGTCCCTGACGGCGAGCGACGGGCCGGACGGCACCGATCTCCTCGTACGGACGGCCCTCGCGGGTGCGGCGGGCGGGGCTTCCGGCGAGCCGGGCCGGCCGCTGGCCCTCCGCGTCAACCGGATGCTCCAGGCCGACCAGGACGCCGGGGGTCCCGAAACTCTCGGGCATGTCACCGCGGGATGGAGCCTCCCGGACGGGACGACGGTGCGGGGCCGGTACGTCGTCGTGAGCGGCGCCGCGGCCGAGTAGGCGCGCATCCGCTTCCGGTCCGCGGACGGGGACAGGGACGAGGACGGGGCCGGGACGGAGAAGCCGGCCGACGAGCGGGTCGGCCGGCTTCGGAACTATGCGAGCGCGGGCTCCGACTCCTGCTCCTCCGGAGCGGCGGCCGAGGCGTCCGCCTTCTGCTCCGCCTTGCTCTTCGCCCCGCTCTTCGCCGAGTTGCCGGCGGGGGCGCTCTCCGCGGTCTCCCCGGCGTCTTCGGAATCCTCGTCCACGCCGCCTTCGGCGATGTCGAGGAAGTGACGGATCGCCGCGACCGACAGTTCGAGTTCGTCGGAGGCTTCCAGTTCGCTCCCGAAGACCTCGACCGCTTCCGCCACGGCCTCGGCCAGCTCCGCCTCGGCCTTGCGCAGTTTGGCCTCGGCCTTGTCGACGGTGTCGACCACCGCTAGCTGGCGGCGCTGCTTCTCCTGGAGCTTCTGCTTACGGGACGGGCTCTTCTCGGCGGTTTGCGAAGTCATGACCAAGATCATAAGCCGAGCGTCGGCAAACCCCGAAATTCCCAACTGGTCACCGTCGAAGGGCCGTTCCACAGGCCGGAAATACGGCTCCGACGCGCCGCGGCCGGCCCCTCCGATGCGGAGTGCCGGCCGTGGCGAACGGGTCCCGTCAGCCGGTTCCCGCGGGGGCCTCGTGCCGGGTTTCCTCGGGCGCGGCCTCGCCCGGTGCGCGGGTGGCGGCGGAGACCGCCATCATCACCAGAGTGTTGAGGAGCAGGGCCACGATGCCGACGTTGAGGTCCTTGACCGCCTGTGGCAGGGCGGGCAGCAGGTCGCCGATGGTGACACCGGAGAGGGTGACGACGGCGACCGTGGTCACCCCGACGACGATGCCGGCGGCGGCGCCCTGCTTGGTGACCAGCCGCCGGGTGGCCAGGCTGGCCAGCAGGGCGGGGAAGAGCTGGGTCACCAGGGCGTACCCCATGAGCAGCAGCGAGACCAGCGAACTGCCGCCGTTGAAGGTGAAGTACAGAGCGATCAGCGCGAGCGCGGGCACCAGGAGCTGGGCGAGGCGGCCCACGTGGGCGTCGCTGGTGGCGGGGCGGGCGAGCCGGTAGACGTTCTTGGCCAGGCAGGTGGCCGAGGTCATGAGCAGCAGGGAGCCGGGGACCAGCGCGGTGAGCACTCCCGCTCCGCCGACGATCCCGACGACCCACGGCGGGAAGGTGGCGGTGGTGATGCGCAGCAGGGCGAGGTCGGTGTCCGCGCCCTGGAGTCCGGGGACCACCAGGATCGCGGTGAAGCCGACGAAGAAGACGAAGAGCAGGATGAGTTGGTAGAGGGGCATGAAGATCGCGTTACGCCGGAAGACCCGCTCGTTCTGGGCGGTGTAGGAGGCGCTGAAGGTGTGCGGCCACATGTAGAAGCCCACCGCCGAGAGCAGCACGGTCGAGGCGAACCATGAGGTGCTCATCCCGCTGGAGGGCAGGGTGAGAAGCTCCGGCCTGGCCTTGTCGACGGCCTGGAACATTTCCCCGATGCCACCGAAGTAGTGCACCGGCAGGTAGATGCCGAGCACCAGCACGACCGCCAGGATCGCGACGTCCTTGAACACGGCGGTCCAGGCGGAGCCGTGAATGCCGGAGATCGTCACGTAGACCGTCAGGGCGACGGTGCCGATGATGATGGCCCAGTGCGACGAGATGTGTCCGTACGAGGCTACGGAGACGATGATCCCGAGGCCCTTCAACTGCAGGACGAGGTACGGCACCATCGCGACGACACCGACCAGGGCCACCAGCGCGCCGAGCAGCGGGCTCTCGAACTTGGCGACGAAGAAGTCGGATTGCGAGATCAGCCGGTGCTGTTTCGCGTAACGCCAGACCGCCGGCAGCAGCCAGTACGACAGGACGTAGGCGAGCGAGGCGTAACAGAGGATGTAGTAGGCCGGTGCGCCCTTGCCGTACGCCCAGCCCGAGGCGCCGAGGAAGGTGAAGGTCGTGTAGATCTCACCCGCCAGCAGCAGGAAGACGAACATCGTTCCGAAGCCGCGGCCTCCTACCGACCACTCTTCGAGATTCATGTCCTTGCCCCGGCGGGCGCGCAGCCCGAGCAGCAGGGCTGCCGCGAGGAAGACGAGGATGACGGCGATGGCGGTCACGATGTGTGGTCCTTCCGGTTGGCCGGGTCCAGCCGGTAGATGACGGCCATGGTCGCCGAGATCAGAACGACCCACATGACCAGCCAGAAAAGAATGAACGGCATGCCGAGGACGTAGGGCGTCACCCGGTTCGCGAAAAAGATCCCGCCGAGGATCCCGATGAACGGGATCACACCAAGCAGATGGGTGGGTTTCACGTCAAGAACCTCCTGGGGCGGGCGGGGCTCCTGCGGGGCAACACATCCCGGGCCGGTCGCCGTTGGCGACTCGGCCCGCCGGTCTGGGGATGGGCGGCTCTCCGCGTCTCTTTAGATTTCACCGTGCGGAAATAAGTTTCCAACTGGAGAGATGTATAGGCCCGTCGAATGACCTTGTCAACGGTTCTCACACAACGGATAAATCAAACTTTTTGTTGAAATGCGCCGAACATCCTGTCGGCCGCCACGGAAGACCCGCGGTCAGGGGCGGCGCGCGGCGGCCGGCGGGGAGGGCCCCACGCCCCCACCCGAGAAGCGAGCACCGCGAGGGGGGTTGTTATTCCACAATGCAGAAAATACTATCCGCATCGCAGAACTAGTTCGGCATCCCGCCGGATCCCCGACTGTGCGAGGTCCACTCATGTCCACACCAAGTCCCGGATACGCCATCACGCTGCGCGCGGAGGCACCCGCGGCGCCCGACTCGACCTGGCGGCTGGCCGGCGCGGTGAACGGCGCCGGGGGCGCGCTCACCGCCCTGGACGTCGTCGAGAGAGGTACCGACCGCATCCTGGTGGACCTCACCTGCGACGCCGTGGACGAGAAGCACACCGAGGTCATCGGCGACGCCGTCGAGGCGCTGGACGGCGTGACCGTCCACGAGAGGGGCGACCGTACGTTCCTCATGCACCTGGGCGGCAAGCTCGAAATCACCCCCCGGATCGAACTGCGTGATCGCGACGACCTCTCCCGCGCCTACACACCGGGGGTCGCCCGCGTCTGCCGGGCCATCGCCGCCACCCCCGACGAGGCGCGCCGCCTGACCGTCAAGCGCAACACGGTGGCGGTGGTGACCGACGGATCCGCCGTGCTCGGCCTGGGCAACCTCGGCGCCGCCGCCGCGCTGCCCGTCATGGAGGGCAAGGCCGCCCTGTTCAAGCGCTTCGCCGGGGTGGACGCCTGGCCGGTGTGTCTCGACACCCAGGACACCGACGAGATCGTCCGGACCGTCGAACTCCTCGCCCCGGTGTACGGCGGCGTCAACCTGGAGGACATCTCGGCGCCGCGCTGCTTCGAGATCGAGCGGCGGCTGCGCGAGAAGCTCGACATACCGGTCTTCCACGACGACCAGCACGGCACCGCGATCGTCGTCCTCGCGGCGCTCGCCAACGCGCTGCGCGTCGTGGGCAAGAAACTCGCCGACGTGCGGATCGTGGTCTGCGGGGTGGGCGCCGCCGGGTCCGCCATCATCCGGCTGCTGGCCACCGAGGGCGCCGGGTCCATCGTGGCCTGCGACCGCGCCGGCATCGTGCACCGGGGACGCCCCGGCCTCGACGAGGCCCGCCGCGCGATCGCGGACGCCACCGACGCCGGGGACCGCTCCGGCACCCTGGGGCAGGCCCTGCGGGGCGCGGACGTCTTCATCGGTGTGTCGGGGCCGGGCGTCCTCACCGCCGACGATGTCGCCGGCATGGCCGACGGCGCGGTCGTCTTCGCGCTCGCCAACCCCGATCCGGAGATCGACCCGGCCGAAGCGGCACGCCATGCCGCCGTCGTCGCGACCGGCCGCAGCGACTTCCCCAACCAGATCAACAACGTCCTGGCCTTCCCCGGCTTCTTCCGCGGGCTGCTCGACGCGGGCGCCCACGAGATCACCGACGGCATGCTCATCGCGGCCGCGCGGGCGATCGCCGACCGGGTGGTGGCCGAGGAACTGCACGCCGACTTCATCGTCCCCAGCGTCTTCGACCCGACGGTCGCCCCCGCCGTGGCCGAGGCCGTACGGGCCGGAGCGGGCACCGTCGTCTGACGGCACACCGCACCACACCACTCCGGCCCGCACCCGCACCCGCACCCGCACCCGCACCCGCACCCGCTGACACTCTCCCGGAGGAGATCCCATGGCACGCATGTTCCTCAACGGCCAGGCGATGGAGGGCGGTCCCTTCCACCACCACCTGGGCGGCGCCCCTCTGGTGGCGAAGACCCATACCGCCCCCGGCCACCGCTTCTTCTCGATCCGTGACACCTGCCCCGGGCTGCTCCCCGACCCGGGCGTCGACACCACCGTGGAGGGCGAGGTCTACGACGTCCCCGACGAGGTGCTGCGCGACGAACTGCTGCCCAGCGAACCGGCGGAGCTGGAGTTCAGCATCATCAAGCTCCAGGACGGTTCCTCGTGCTTCTCGATGGTGCTGCGCCGTGGGGAGCTGGAGAAGGGCATCCACACGGAGATCACCGAGTTCGGTGGCTGGCGCGCCTACCTGAAGACCCTCGGTCGCGACGCCTGAGCCGATGTCCCCGGGTGGCGCGGGGTCCGCACCGCACCACCACGACACCGCACCACCACGTTCACCACGGCACAACCCAACACAACGACATCACGACACCACGACAGAAGGAGGACGCACGGTGAGTGCCACCCCTCGGAAGATCGCTTTCATCGGACTGGGCATCATGGGCGGCCCGATGGCCGCCAACCTCGTGAAGGCCGGTCACACCGTGACCGGTCACAACCGCAGCAGCTCCCCCGTCGACCGGCTGATCGCCGCCGGTGGCCAGGGCGCCGGCAGCATCGCCGAGGCGGTGCGTGACGCCGAGGTCGTGATCACCATGGTCCCGGCCGACGCCCAGGTCAAGGACGTCGTCCTCGGCGAGGACGGCGTCCTGCGGCACGCCGCGCCGGGCACCCTCCTGATCGACATGAGCAGCATCACCCCGGGAACCGCCCTGGAGGTGGACGCCGCCGCGCGCGAGCGGGGCGTCCGTACGCTCGACGCCCCGGTCTCCGGCGGAGAGGCCGGCGCGATCGAGGCCGTCCTGTCCATCATGGTCGGCGGCGAGGCCGACGACTTCGCCGACGCCCGGCCGGTGTTCGACGCGCTGGGCACCACCGTCGTGCACGTCGGCCCGCACGGCGCCGGCCAGACCGTCAAGGCCGCCAACCAGCTCATCGTCGCCGTCCACCTGCAGGCCCTGGCCGAGGCCGTGGTCTTCCTGGAGAACGCCGGGGTGGATCTGGCCGCGGCGCTCGACGTCCTGGGCGGCGGGCTGGCCGGCTCCACCGTCCTCGACCGCAAGCGTGCGGCGATGGTGAGCGGCGACTTCAAGCCCGGCTTCCGCATCGACCTGCACCACAAGGACATGGGCATCGTCACCGACGCCGCCCGTGCGGTGGGCGCCCCGCTGCCCGTCGGCGCCCTCGTCGCCCAGCTCGTCGCCTCCGCACGCGCCTGCGGCGACGGCGGACTGGACCACTCGGCGCTGCTGCGGGGCGTCCAGCGCCTCGCCGGCCGCACCCACCACTGACCCACGACCCGAAGGAGAACCTCATGGCTCGCATGACTGCGGCCCAGGCCGCGGTGGAGATCCTGAAGCGTGAGGGCATCACCCACGTCTTCGGTCTGCCCGGCGCGGCGATCAACCCGTTCTACGCCGCGATGCGCGGCGACGGCTGCCTGACCCATATCCTCGCCCGGCACGTCGAGGGCGCCTCGCACATGGCCGAGGGCTACACCCGGGCCAAACCGGGCAACATCGGCGTCTGCGTGGGCACCAGTGGCCCCGCGGGCACCGACATGGTCACCGGTCTCTACTCGGCCATCGCCGACTCGGTCCCGATCCTGTGCATCACCGGCCAGGCGCCGGTGGCCAAGCTGCACAAGGAGGACTTCCAGGCGGTCGACATCACCTCGGTCGCGGGGCCGCTGACCAAGATGGCGATGACCGTGCTCGAACCCGCGCAGGTGCCCGGCGCCCTCCAGCAGGCGTTCCACCTGATGCGTTCGGGCCGCCCCGGCCCGGTGCTGATCGATCTGCCGATCGACGTCCAGATGGCCGAGATCGAGTTCGACCCGGACACGTACACACCGCTCCCGGTCTACAAGCCGGCCGCGACACGGACGCAGATCGACAAGGCGATCGAGTTGCTGCAGGCGGCCGACCGGCCGCTGCTCGTCGCCGGCGGCGGTGTCATCAACGCCGACGCGAGCGACCTGCTGGTGGAGTTCGCCGAGCTGACCGGCGTTCCGGTCGTGCCCACCCTGATGGGCTGGGGCGCCATCCCGGACGACCACCCCCTCATGGCCGGCATGGTCGGCCTCCAGACGTCCCAGCGGTACGGCAACGCCACGATGCTCGCCTCGGACTTCGTGCTCGGCATCGGGAACCGCTGGGCCAACCGGCACACCGGCGGCCTCGACACGTACACACGGGGACGCACCTTCGTCCACGTGGACATCGAACCGACCCAGATCGGCCGGGTGTTCGCCCCGGACCGCGGCATCGTCTCCGACGCCAAGGCCGCCCTCGAACTGTTCGTGCAGGCCGCGAGGGAACTCAAGGACGCCGGGGCTCTCAAGGACCGCTCCGCCTGGTCGGACAGTTGCCGGGAGCGCAAGCGGACGATGCTGCGCAAGACCCACTTCGACCAGGTGCCGGTCAAACCACAGCGTGTCTACGAGGAGATGAACAAGGCGTTCGGCCGCGACACACGGTACGTCAGCACGATCGGTCTCTCGCAGATCCAGGCGGCGCAGATGCTGCACGTCTACCGGCCGCGGCACTGGATCAACGCAGGACAGGCCGGCCCGCTGGGCTGGACCCTCCCCGCCGCGCTGGGGGTCGCGACGGCCGAGCCGGAGGCCACCGTCGTCGCGCTCTCCGGTGACTACGACTTCCAGTTCCTCATCGAAGAGCTGGCCGTCGGCGCGCAGTTCAAGATCCCGTACCTCCACGTCGTCGTCAACAACGCCTACCTCGGGCTGATCCGGCAGGCGCAGCGCGGCTTCGACATGGACTTCTGCGTCCAGCTGTCGTTCGACAACATCAACGCGCCGGAGCTGGGCGGTTACGGGGTCGACCACGTCAAGGTCGCCGAAGGGCTGGGGTGCAAGGCCATCCGTGTCTTCGAGCCGGACGGCATCCAGCCTGCCCTGGAGGAGGCCAAGAAGCTCATGGCCGAGCACCGTGTCCCGGTGATCGTGGAGATCATCCTCGAACGGGTCACCAATGTCGCCATGGGCACCGAACTCGACAACGTCACCGAGTTCGAGGAGCTGGCCACCGACACGGAGCACGCGCCCACCGCGACCCTCGCCCACCGCGCCTGAGCGGTCGAAAAGCTGAACGGCTGAACGGCTGAATGGTTGAACGGCTTCGGGCCGGTGCCCGAAGCCGTTCCGGAACAGAACAGAGGAGACGCATGACCGACTTCACCCTGCTGCCCGACCTCGCCGCCCGCTCACTCGGCGCCGGCGTCGTGGCGGCCAACGACGAGTTCTTCGCGGAGAAGGAGAACCTGCTGCGCCCGGCGCCGCCGGTCTTCCAGCCCCACACCTTCGGTCACAAGGGCCAGATCATGGACGGCTGGGAGACCAGGCGCCGCCGCCCGGAGTTCGAGGAGGGCGACCACGACTGGGCGGTCGTCCGCCTCGGCGCCCCCGGCCTGATCCGCGGCATCGTCGTGGACACGGCCCACTTCACGGGGAACTACCCCGAGCACTGCTCGCTGGACGCGTGCGCGATGGAGGGATATCCGACCGCCGACGAACTCGGCGGCGCGGAGTGGGTGCCCATCGTCCCCCGGAGCGCCCTGCGCGGTGACAGCGAGCACCGCTTCGACGTCGATGCCGAGCAGCGCTTCACCCATGTACGGCTGAACATCCACCCCGACGGCGGGGTGGCACGGCTGCGGATCCACGGCCAGGTGATCCCGGACCCGCGCTTCCTCACCGGGACCGCCTGGGACCTCGCCTCGACGGAGAACGGCGGCGCCGTCGTCGACGCCAGCGACCGTTTCTACTCCCCGCCCAACAATGTCCTCGCCCCCGGGCTGCCCCGGGTGATGGGGGACGGCTGGGAGACACGCCGGCGCCGCGGCGCGGGCAACGACTGGATGGTGGTCGAGCTGGCCGCGCGGGGCCGTATCGCCCAAGCGGGCATCGACACCTCGTACTTCATCGGCAACGCACCCGGCTCGGCCCGTCTCCAGGGCATCGACGCCACCGCCGGGGACCTGTCCGATCCTGAGGCATGGTCCGACCTGCTGCCGCGTACCCGGCTGCAACGGGACACCCGGCACCGCTTCCGGCTGCGCGCCACCCGGCCCGTGACCCACGTCCGGATGGACGTCTACCCGGACGGCGGGCTGGCGCGCCTGCGGCTCATCGGCGAACCCACCGAGGACGGGCTCGCGGCACTGGGGCTGCGCTGGTTCGACCTGCTCCCCACCACGCAGGCGGTCCACGCCCTCGTCGCCGAATGCGGCGCCGACCGGGAGTGGGCGCGGGACTTCGCCCTCGCACGCCCCTTCACCGACCCGGCGGGGCTGACGAAGGCGCTGGAGGGGACCACCCCGGACCTCGCCGGGCGCGTACGGAACCTGCTGGCGGCGGGGCACTGATCACAGGAGGGCGCTGCCCTCAGGAGACGCCTGGTCCCCGGGGCATGCCCCGGGGACGTGGGTCCGAGCTCAGGAAGTGAGGACGGAGTCGTCCTCCACGCGCGCTCCCGGCAGCCGGAACCGGGCCGCGATCAGCGCGGCGTCCACGTCCCGCGTTCCCGTCGCCACGCACAGCGTGTAGGCGACGTTGTCCATACGCCGACGGGCCTCCGTGCCGCCCTCTTCCGCGTGCAGCATGCGGAGCACCTGGTACTGCTCGATGAGGTCGCGCAACACCGCGGGGTGGGCCATCAGCATGGGACGGGTTCCCTTCGTCATGGGCCGGAAGCAGGTGCGGCCGAGAGCCGCGTACCCCGCATCCCCGTCCGTACGCGGGGAGGGCGGCGGAGAATCTCCGCCGCCCTTTCCTTGCCTGCCGTCATGGATACGGCTACCACCGATACCAGCGTGACCTGCCCCCGCCGGCGGACGCACCGCGTGCGACAAATCCGAGCAGCCACAGAACCAGTACGGCCAGGGCGATCCACCAGAGAATCTTCACCGCGAACCCCGCACCGAAAAGAATCAGAGCGAGAAGCAGAACCAAAAGCAGCGGAACCATGTCAGTACCTCCTGAAATTCGGATGCCCCGAAATTCCGGCCCTACACGGACCGGGTTTCCCGGTTCGGGTGCCGGACGACTGCGCCGTACTCGCCGACCGCGCGGCACTCACCGATCGGTGTCCGTTTCCGGACCGTGCGGCTGCCTGCCCGCCAGGTCGGGTGGGACTGAGGTCAGACCGGAGGGATCCGGCCGCGCCAAGCACCGCTCTCGGCCCCGCGCTCCTCGATGAACTGCTTGAAGCGCCGCAGGTCACCCTTTGCCAGGCGGTCGATGATGCCGGCCATGTCAGCCGCCTTCTCCGCCATGCCCGCAGGATCGACGATCATCGCGAGATGGACTCGCGTGCGGGTGTCGTCCAGCTCCTCGAAGGTGACGACGCCCTCCTGCTTCACCTCGCCGGACACGGTGCGCCAGGCGACCCGCTCGTCCGGGAGCTGATCGACGATTTCCGTGTCGAACTCCCTGCGGGCACCCGCGACACTCATGACCCAGTGGTTGTGGCGGCCGTCGAGCTGAGTGACCTGCTCCACGCCCTCCATGAAATGCGGGAATTCCTCGAATTGCGTCCACTGATTGTACGCGGTACGGACCGGTACCTCGACGTCCACGGATTCCGTGATCGTGCTCATCAGGTGTCTCCTTTCGCGAGAAGGGTGCCTGCGTCGGCTTTCCGCTCCGCAAGGAATGAAACACCGGCCGCGCCGCGTCCCGCGTACAGCGATCGCGCCGAACTGCCAGGCGGCGGCGTACAGGAGCAGTACGGCGGCGAACGAGGCGCCCGCTCTCTTGGCGACGCCGGTGAACACGCCCTCGGCGAGGGTCCCCCATGGAGCCCGGGCCGTCCTGGAGGGATAGCTGGTCTCGCTCGCACCGTCGCCCAGGTCGACGGTGGTCGGCCGGCTGTAGTCCGCTTCGGTCACCTGGCGGTGGGCGTGGAAGTCCTCACGCGCGTTGACGGCGCCGCCCAGCAGAGGCGCCGCGATCAGCAGGGCCACCACGCTCCACCGCATGACGGGACCGAGCCGGGCGACGGTGTCGGTGCCGCCGTAGGTGCGTGGACGGCTCCGGCGCCGCCACAGATGCCGTCCGACGGCCGCCAGGCCGAAGGCGGTGCTCGCGTACTGCAGCAGCCGGGCGACCGTCAGACCTCCCGACGCCGAGGCGCGCAGCGGCCTTACGTGGGTGACCAGGAAGCCGTCGCCGTGAGTGAAGGAGTCCCACGCCAGGTGGGAGGCGATACCGATCAGAGCGGAGACCAGCAGCCACATGGTCCAACGGGCCTTGGCTCGCGCGCCGGTGGCCCGCTCCGGTTCCGGAAGGCGGAGGCCGGACGGGAGCAGCGCCGTGAGCGGCGCGCGCAGCAGCCCGTAGGCGGCGACCAGAGCGATGGCACAGGGCAGGGCGACCAGCGGGCCCGCAAGGGGTGCGTGGGTCTGCGTGGCATTGAGGAACGGCCCGTACCAGTCCTCGGAGTTGGTCGCGGACACGCCGAGCACGGCCAGGAAGTACGGGACGTCGGGTGCCATGGCGCCCGCGACCAGAGCCGCCGGGACGAAGGGCCGGCGCAGCAGCGGCAGGACCGCCGCGGGGTGGGACAGGGTGAAAGGCAACTCGACGGTCTTCTCTGCTCGGACGAGACCGGGCGGGGGCCACCGCGCGCCCCACCGCGGCGGCGCTTCCCCTGAGGCACCCGACATCAGGCACGGATAGAACACAGAAGAGAGTATTCACTTCAACGGACTATCGCAACACGTGCGGGGCAGGGCACGGTCCAGCGCGAGGGAGCCGCCGGTCGAAGCACCAGGAGAGCCGGGGTCAGCGTCGCCGACGTACCGCCTGGAAGGACGCCGTGAGCGCGGCGGCGAGCGGCAGCAGGAGGAGTACGCCGAGGACGGGGCGGAGATCGGCCCACGCGTCCGTGTAGGCGTGGGCGACCAGCGGAGGTGACGCCACGGCCATCGCCCCGAGTTCACGCAGACCCGGTGAACGCGCGCGCAGCGCCAGGGCGGCTCCCGTGAAGGCGAGGACCAGCACCGGCCAGGCACCGTAATCCGTGGTCACGCCGAAGGCCCCCGTATAGGCCCCCGCGTTCACGGCGGCGACGGGGAACCACGCCAGGGCGGCCATGGCCCCGGCCGCCACCGACAGCCGCCGGTCATCCCGTCGATCCGGAGGACAGGAGAGGACGACGGCGACGGTCAGCAGCGCCGCCGCCACCGGAGCGGCAGCCCCCTCGCCGGGCACGGGCGCGGCGAGGGCCCCGTGCACGGCCGTCCCCAACAGCCCGCACACGGCCACACCCACACCCCGCGCCCACCGGCCGGTCAAGGCGATGACCGTACCCACGCACACCAGCAGGGAGAGCAGTACGTACAGGGTCCACGCCCCCTCCATGGCGGACAGCTGGATCCGCACCGGGGCCGGCGAGAGAACGAGCCCGGCGTACCAGCGCGTCAGCCGCAGTCCGCAGTCCACCGAGGCAGCCGCCAGGGCGAACGGAGCGGCCAGCGCGAAGAACCGCCCCGCGGACGACGCCGAGTCCATTCCCAGTCGGACCCGCACCGCGTGCGCGGCCAGGTCGGCGTCCGCCCGCAGCCGGGCCGTGAGCGGCAGGTCCGCCGTCAGCTCCCGGTGCACATCGACGATTTCCCGCCCGTGGGCGGCCCGGTAGGCAGCCGGGTACAGACGGACGAGGCGGTCGCTCACGCCGACGCCGCCGCACCGTCGGCCAGCCGCCGCCTGACCTCCCGTGCGGTGGCGGCCAGCCGCTCCGCCTCGACCTCCAGCCGCTCCCGTCCGGCGGGAGCGAGCGCGAAGATACGACGCGCCCGGCCGCCCACCACCTCCTCACGCTCCACCTGGATCAGCCCTTCCGCCAGCAGCCTGTCCAGCGCCCCGTAAAGCGCCCCGGTACGCGGCGTCACCCGGCCGTCGGTGATGGCCTTGACCTCCTGGGCCGCGGCGTATCCGTGCCGAGGGGCGTTCGCCAGGGCCGTCAGCAGCAGCAGTGCCAGCTCCTGCATTCCTCGTTCACTCATACCTCCAGAGTATTCCGCCCGACGGACCATCGGCCCTGGCGGCCCCGGATCCGTGCGGGTCGGCGCCCCCGATCGAGGCCGTGGCCATCCCGACGGAATGGACCGACCGCACCGGAGACCGGCCAATGGCCCGCCGAACTCTGCCCGGCCTGTGGGCGGGCAGGGACCGGGGGACGGGGGGGACGGCTCGACAACAGCTCCCGGCCGTCCCGCAGAGGGTGCGGTGGTTACGTCCCGTCGCTGATGAGGATGGCGGCCGCGGGGCAGACGGCGGCGGCTTCGCGGACCGTGGTGTGCTCCGCCGGGTCGGGCTCGGGGGCGAGGAGGATGACGATGCCGTCGTCGTCGCGCTGGTCGAACACCTCCGGGGCGACCAGTACACACTGTCCGGCGCCGCAGCACTTGTCCTCGTCGACGGTGACCTTCATGAGGGCTCCCTTCTTCCTGAACGGTTGTCGTGGGACCGATGTGGTGTCGTGGGCCGGCGGCGCAGGGGGCCGCCCGGGTGGGATGTCGAGGGACCGCGGGCGGATCACCAGCGGACGGGCACCTGACGCAGGCCGCCCACCAGGAGCCCTTCCACCCGCTCCAGGTCTTCGGCGGGCACCGCCAGTTCGAGGGTGGGGAGCTTGCGCAGCAACGCCTCCAGAACCACCTGGAGTTCGGTTCGGGCCAGCGCCTGCCCGAGGCAGGAGTGGGGGCCGGCGCCGAAGATCAGGTGAGGGTTGGGGGTGCGGGCGAGGTTCATCTCCTCGGCGTCGTCGAAGACGTCCGCGTCGCGGTTGGCCGCGGGCATGCTGCAGATCACGGTGGTGCCGCGGGGGACGGTCTCGTCGCCGATCTCGATGTCCTCGCTGATGTAACGCCTCAGACCGAAGCCGAGGTTGGTGTCGAAGCGGAGCGCTTCCTCGACGGCGGTGCGTACGAGCGTGGGGTCGCCCAGGAGTTGTTCCCAGCGGCCGCGGTCGGCCAGGAGCATGGCCACCATTTTGCCGATCATGTTGGCGGTGGTCTCGTGGCCGGCGACCAGCAGGCCCATGCCGGTGGCCAGGAGTTCGGAGTCGGAGAGCCCGCGGCCTTCACCCTCGCTCTCCTTGATCATCATGCTGAGCAGGTCGTCGGCCGGGCTCTCCCGCTTGGCGGCGATGTGCTCGGACATGTACTGGACGAACTCGGTCTGCGCGGTCTCGATCTCCTCCTTGGAGAAACGGGTGAGGCTGAGCATCGCGTCGGACCAGTGGGAGAAGCGGTCCCGGTCGGTCGCGGGCACACCGAGCATGTCGCAGATGACGTACACGGGCAGGAGGAAGCCCACGTCCTCCTTGAGGTCGGCGGGGTGGCCGCGCTCGACCATGTCGTCGATGAGCTGGTCGGCCGTGGCGGTCATTTTGGGCCGCAGCGCTGTCATGCGCTTGGCGGTGAACCACTTGCTGACCTGGCGCCGCCACTGCTGGTGGGGTTCCCCCTTGGTGGGCAGGGAGAGCGCGTTGTCGTTGGTGACCGCGGATCCGCCCGCTCCGCCGGGTGCGAGGCGGGCCGCGTTGTCGGCGGCGGTGGGGCGGACGAAGCGGGGGTCGGACAGCAGGGTTTTTATGTCCTTGTGCCGGGTGAGGAGTGTCGCGTGGTCGCCGCTGGGCAGCTCGACGCCGGCGACCGGGCACCGCGTGCGCAGGCGGTCCCAGTCGGCCGGCGCCTCCAGCGGTGCTTCGACGGGCAGGGGGTAACGCACGGTCTCTTCGCTCCGGCTCCGACTCCGGCTCTGGCTCCGGCTCTGGCTCCGGCTCATGTGGGATCTCCCTCGTCAACGGTGGTGTGCTCGCCGCTCGACGGCCGATTCCGTCGTCCGACGCGGTCCTGGGGGTCTCCTTTCCGCTCGCGACCCGGCCCGGCGGCCGGGTTGGCTCCGGTGCCGCACACCGGTTCGGCCGGGGCATTTCGGGTGTTCCACTCACGGGGCGGCACGGAAGCCGTCCAGGGCGGGAACGGGGTAGCCACCGACGCCGTAGCTCATCCGGGCCGGGACGACGCCGGTCAGGGAAGCCACGACGCCCGCCGCGGCCAGGGCGGCGACAACCGCGCCGGAGCGCGCCGCGAGCGTGGAAGCATTCATAAAAGTGCACGGTACACAGGAAATGCATAGTGCACAATGAGTGCAACATGCACTCGCAATGCATGGTGCACTTCGTGGCGTATTGTGGGCGTGTCCCCTACGGAAATCGAAGGCGGTTGACATGGATGCCGAACAGGCCGGGGAGCGTCTCGAACGGGAGCTGCTGATCCTCACGCGGCACCGCGAGATGACGGCCCCCCGCCGTCTGCACGGCGGCGACGCCCTCGATCGCAGCGCCTACGTGCTCCTGAACCGGCTCGAAGTACAGGGCCCCATGTCCGTCGCCGACTTCGTCGACGCCTTCGGCCTGGCCGCCTCCACCTTCACCCGGCAGACCGCCGCCCTGCTCAAGGACGGACTGGTCGAACGCATGCTGGACCCGGCGGGAGGAGTGGCCCGTAAATTCCGCGTCACACAGAAGGGCAGGGATCGCGTAGCCGCCGACCGGGACAGGGTCGTCACAGGACTGGCCGACGTGGTCGCGGACTGGCCCGCCGAACGTCTCAGCCGCTTCCTCGACGACCTCCAGCAGTTCAACACGGACATCGAACGCCTCACAGGCAGACCCTGGCCCCGCCACCCCTCCCGGGAAGCCGGGTCCCCCTCCCGCTGAGCCGCTGTCGCTTGCCGAGAGGCGTCGGCTCACTCCGTGGGGGTCAGCCCGCCCCCGGCCTTGAGGAAGGCCCTGCCGAAACCGGTCGAGCCGCGGCCAGAAAGGTGTACGACCGGGCCCAGCAGGGCTGACCGAGTGAGCCGCTGACGTGTCCGCACGGCAAGGAGGACGGTCGGCGGCCGGTCCCGCCGGGGTCAGCCCGACTTCGGCGGCTTCTGCGCGTCAAAGGCGAAGAGAGTGTTCTCGGCCGCGGCCACGATCACCGCCCGCCCCGCGACGGTCACGCGCGGGCTTGCGCCCTGCTCTCCCGTCAAACCATCAGCCCGCGGATCTGTCGTCCACAGGAATGTGCCGTCGTGCGGCGACAGCGCGACCACCCGGCCGGTGGCCGAGCTGAAATACAGTGCGCCGGCTCCCGCCACGGGACCCGACGCACCCTCCACGCCCGTCTGCCGGGACCACTTCTCGCGGCCCGTCGCGGGGTCGATGGCCGTGACGAGACCGGTCTGCCTGCTCACGTAGAGGGTGCCGTCCGCCATGCCGGGCGTCCCCGAGTATGTCCTGGACAGCCGCGCGTACGTGACCTTCCGCGAGGCCGGGTGGACCCGCGCCACCCCGTCGTAGCCGGCCGGCGCCGTTCCCTCCATGCGCACCCGCAGGAGTACGAGCCTGCCGTTGGCGACGCCCATCGGCACGGCGGGGCCGTCGACCGCGACGGGCCTGCCCAGTGTCCCCGAGGCGCGGTCGACCGAGTACAGGGTGGGGTGGCGCACCTCCGAGGCATCCACCTCCGCATCCGTCGCGCACATCGCGAGGAGCCGCGGGCCCACCGGGACGGGAGCGCACTGTGTGCCCGCGGGGAACGGCGTCTTCCAGGTGACCGTACCGCTGTGCGCGTCCCGGGCCTCGAAGCGCGAGTTGGAAGCGTCGACGGTCACCACGGCGGAGCCGACCACAACGGCGTCCTGAGTGCGACCCGTGACAGCCATCGACCGGGCGCCGGACGGCACGGACCACAGCTCACGGCCATTGTCCGCGTCGACGGCCACCACCTCACTGGGAGGGTCCTGCGGGGCGTCCTGGGCAGCGAAGCGGTAACCGAGCACCGTGTCGTCGGTGGCGCCCACCAGGTGCGTGCCCTGGACGGGGACGCCCGAACTCTTCACCGTCCACACCGGCGAGCCGTCCGAGGACTTGATACGGGTCGCGACAACACCACCGCCCCCGCAGAACAGCGCTTCGCCGCGCGCGACGCAACGCAGTTCGTCGGGGATGTCCTCGCCCCCCGCCTGCACAGTCTTGCGCCACGGCCCGAAGCCGTCCTGGAGCGCGGCTCCCGGCGCCGCGACACGGTTGTCCTTGTGACCGCCGCCGTCCGCCCCGAAGCCGTCCGCCTTCAGCGCGGCGGCTCCCCCGCCGATCGCGGCCACCGCGACCGCGGTGGCGAGCACGGGCCGCCATCGGCGACGCAGACGGCGGCCGAGGGGAGCGCCGGTACTCCCTGTATCGGGACCGGCCGAGGCGGTGGTCGGGACAATCGGCACCGGGGTGGCCCGCGCCGCGAAGTGCTGCTGGGTGTCCATGTCGCGGGTGCGGCCCGCGCCGGCCACGTTCGCGTCGGTCCCGCCGAGGTCGGCCGGCAGGTCCCGCAGCAGCACGAGGAGTTCGTCCGCCGAGGGGCGCCCCTCGGCCTCCTTGGCCAGGCACGACTCGACGACCGCGCGCAACGCCACCGGCACGGCACCCAGCGAAGGCTCGTCGTGCACCACCTGATACGCCGTCATGTAGGGGCTGTCCGCGTCGAAGGGCCCGTGGCCCGTCGCCGCGTACACCAGCAGCGTCCCCAGCGAGAAGACATCGGAGCGTGGCCCCACACCACGCGGCGCCTGCAACTGCTCCGGCGACATGAAGGGCGGCGTACCGATGACCCGCCCTGTCATCGTCAGCGTCTGCTGGTCCACGGCGCGCGAAATGCCGAAGTCGATGACGCGCGGCCCCTCGGGCGAGAGCACGACGTTCGAGGGCTTCAGGTCACGGTGGACGACCCCCACCCGGTGGATGTCACGCAGCGCCTCCGCCAGCCCGATGGCGAGCATCTTCAGCTCCGCTCCGTTCAGCGGACCTTTCGTCGCGATGCGCTGGGCGAGCGTCTGTCCCTCGATGTAGGTCGTCGCCATCCACGGCTGCTCGGCCTCAGGGGCGGCGTCGACCACGGCGGCGGTGAACGCGCCACTCACCCGCCTCGCCGCCGCCACCTCCTGCCGGAAACGGATGCGGAACTCGTCGTCCCCCGCGAACTGCTGGTGGATGAGTTTGATCGCGACAGGTCGCCCCGAGCTCATGCGGGCCAGAAAGACCGTACCCATGCCCCCCGAGCCGAGCCGCGCCTCAAGCGGATAACCGCCGATCTCGGTTGGATCACCTCCGCGCAGCGACACTCTTCCCGACCTCTCGTCCCCCGGGCACCTCTGTCACCACGGGCCTGCGTACCTGTCCTGCACCCAAACTAGCCGCAGGGCGGTACGGCAGAGCAAAGAGGGTGACCCACGCGCGCTGCTCACCCGGTGCGGGCGGGCTTCCCCTCGACAGTCCCACCGAGGCGACCGGCCAGCCAAGAAAGCGCAGCCGTACGTGGCCACACGTAGGCCGAGCGGTTGCTGCGCGAGACCGACCCCGCGGGCGTCAGCCCGCGCCGCAGCGGCTTCACGCGCCGGGATCCCCAGGCCACCCCGGCCCCTGACCTGGCCAATCAGGACCTCACGGCCCCCGCTCCGAACCGGCTGTGGGCCACCGACCTGACCAGGATCCGGTAGGTGTTCAGAGCGCACGCCGCGCGTGGTGCTCAGCCGTCGGCCGGAAGGTCACCGGTGAAGGCGGCGGCCATGCGCAGCCAAGGCGCGGCCTCTTCGTGGCGCGCCTGGCGTTCCAGGGTGCGCCCCAGCATGAGGTGGGCGTAGTGCTCGACCGGGTCCCGGTCGATGACGGCCCGCAGCTGCTCCTCGGCCTTCCGCAGTTGCGCGGAGTGGTAGTACGCGCGGGCCAGCAGCAGCCGGGGGCCGGTCTGTTCCGGGGCTTCGCCGACGACGGCGGCGAGCAGTCCGGCCGCCGAGCTGTACTCCTTGGCCTCGAAGAGCGCCTGCGCGCGCTCCCAGCGCTCAGTGGTGGTCTCCTCGTGGGGGACGCCGACACCGTTGTCGAAGAGGTGCCGGGCGGTTACCCAGCGGTCGGCCGCGACATCACCGTTCGGCTGGTAGTCGTTGAAGTTGTCGATCATGACGCGTCCTCTCCGGGCGCCGTGTGCGGCAGCCGTCCGGCGTTCTCGAAGCCGAGCCGGCCGTTGTTGAAGTCCTCGATCGCCTGTAGTACCCCGGCCTCGGTGTTCATCACGAACGGACCACGGTGCGCGATCGGTTCGCGGATCGGCAGGCCGCCGAGGACGAGTACGCCGAAGTCCGGGGTGCGAGTGCCGGCAGTGGTGGTCGCCTCGACGGTCAGGGTCTCACCCAAGCCTTGGAGCGCGGCGGTGACCGAGCACACGGCGCGCTCCTCGGTCGTCCGCGGGTCGGGTTCGGGTATGCGGGGCAATCGCGGTGTGCTCTCCACGGTCACAGCGGGCACGTTGTCCTCCACGGTGGTGATGGGGCCGGTTCGGATGCCGCACAGACCCTGGCGGGACTGCCGCAACCGCAAGGTGGTTAACAATTCAACCAACCATCCCATTCCGGCGCCTGGACGGAAACGGGTCACGGTGCGACAAGGTTGGGGCGCGTGTCGACGGGGAGTCTCGGGTCGCGGGCGTCGCGGAGTGCATCCGCACGGCGGAACCGAGCCTCCTCCCCCGTGACCAGCCCGAACCGTCGGCCCGCGATCCGCTTCGGTCCGTACCCCCGCCCATCGGGGCACGGACCGTTTCCGCTCCGGAGGGTCACCGGTTCCAGGACGCTACGCCTGGGCGGCCCCCCGGGCCTCGGCCGCCCGGCCGAGGCGATCGGCCACGAGCGAGGCGTGGGTGGGAGTCTCCGGGACGTCGGCCGGCCTGTTCTTGGCGAACTCCTTGCGCAGGACGGGCACGACCTCCTCGCCCAGCAGGTCGAGCTGTTCCAGCACCGTCTTCAGCGGCACGCCCACCCCGTCCACGTTGAACAGCTGGCGCTGGTAGTCGCCGAAGGACTCCCGGAAGGCCAGCGTCTTCTCGATGACCTCCTGGGGGCTGCCCACGGCCAGCGGGGTCTGCTCCATGTACTGCTCAAGCGAGGGGCCGCCGCCCATCTGCGGCGAGCGGTCGAAGAACGGGCGGAACTCGCGTACGGCGTCCTGGGAGTTACGGCGCATGAAGACATGGCCGCCGAGTCCGACGATGGCCTGCTCGGCCGTGCCGTGACCGTAGTGCGCGTACCGCTCGCGGTAGATGCCGATGAGCTTCTTGAAGTGCTCCTTGGGCCAGAAGATGTTGTTGGCGAAGAAGCCGTCGCCGTAGTAGGCGGCCTGTTCGGCGATCTCGGGGCTGCGGATGGAGCCGTGCCAGACGAAGGGCGGGACGCCGTCCAGGGGGCGCGGGGTGGAGGTGAAGCCCTGGAGGGGGGTGCGGAAGCGGCCCTGCCAGTCGACGACGTCCTCACGCCACAGCTTGTGCAGCAGCGCGTAGTTCTCCACGGCGAGTGGAATGCCCTGGCGGATGTCCCTGCCGAACCAGGGGTAGACCGGCCCGGTGTTGCCGCGGCCCATCATCAGGTCCACGCGCCCGTCGGCGAGGTGCTGGAGCATCGCGTAGTCCTCGGCGATCTTCACCGGGTCGTTGGTGGTGATCAGCGTGGTCGACGTCGAGAGGATCAGCCGTTCCGTGCGGGCCGCGATCCAGGCCAGCATGGTGGTCGGCGACGACGGCACGAACGGCGGGTTGTGGTGCTCGCCGGTCGCGAAGACGTCCAGACCCACCTCTTCCGCCTTGACCGCGATGGCGGTCATCGCCTTGATCCGCTCGCCCTCGGTCGGCGTACGGCCCGTGGTCGGGTCGGTGGTCACGTCTCCGACGGTGAAGATCCCGAACTGCATCGCGCTTCCCCTCTCCCTTGCGGCTGATGTGTCAACTCAAGCGTTCAAGCACACCCCGGAGTGACCATTCCCCGGCACCCACCAGGGCACGGAGAGCCATGACGGAGTTCCACGCGATCACGAGATGAAGTTGACTCGTCAACCATACATCGAGTTGGTTGAACCGTAAACTTCACCTTGCGGCCGGGCCGGCTCGGCACCCCGCGACCCGGCACGGGCCCGCCCCCCGCCGCCACCCACCGGCACCGCACCCTCCGATACTTCATTGACCCATCAACATTTACACCCCACCGCCTCGGTTGACACGTCAATCAACGGTCGCGCGCTGCCCTGAGCCGGACCGGAAGGACCCCCTCGCATGCACATCACCGCCGCCACCCTCAGCGCGCTCCTCGTCCTCGCCGGCCTGGCCGCCGACCTGCCCTGAACGCCGCGACACCGCACCACGGCACCGATCGGGGTACAGCCACCCGCGCGAGGGGCTCGGCCGTGGCCCGGACAGCCGCCGGCGGCGGACCGTCCGGGGCATGACGGGTCGAGCCGTGCCGTTACCGCGTCAACGCGGGTAGATGAGCTGTCAACCATCTCGTTACACTGCATCCATGAACGAGACGCCGCGCTGGCTCACCCCTGATGAGAAAGCCGCCTGGGACAGTTTCATCCGCATGCAGGAGAAGCTCATCGGCCGGCTGTCCCGCCTGGTCCAGGCCGAATCCGGCATGTCTCCCGCTGACTACATCGTGCTGGCCAAGCTCACCGAAGAGGGCGCCGGACGGATGCGCTTCCTGGACCTGGCCAAGCTGGTGGAGTGGGAGAAGAGCAGGATGTCCCACCAGGTCACCCGGATGGTGAAGCGCGGACTCGTGGCCAGGGAAGAGTGCGCCGACGACGGACGCGGAGCGTTCATCGTCGCCAGCCCGGCCGGCTACAAGGCGATCGAGGACGCCGCTCCCCTACACGTCGAGAACGTGCGTCGCCTCTTTGTCGACGCCCTCTCCCCCAAAGACCTCAAGACTCTCGCCGAGATCTCGAACCGCGTCCTGGAACACATGGAAAAACAGCCGGACTGACCGGCGAACGGGCGGAGGGCGGGGCGCCGGGCCGCACCACTGGCTTCCAGCGGTTCCCATGACCGACCGGATGAAGCCGGCACCGGCCGCACCGATTCCCTGAACACACGGCTCCACTGCGGTGGTGACCTCAACTCGATCTCGGCCGCCGGCAGTAAGGGCGGTCGCCGGTACTACGCCGACGATCTCCCACGTCGATACGCACCATGACGACCTGGAGTTCCAGGTGCAGGCCGGCACGATGCCATCCGACCGCCTTCTCGACTCGGGGCCACGGACGGATGGCTGATACGGCGACTGTGCCGTGGCCACCACCCGGCTCCGCTACGGCACGATCCGCCGGACAGAACCTCAGGAGGGGAAAGCGTGACCGAGACCAGCAACACCCGATCCGACGCCGGTAAAGCGCAAGGGGCGCCACGGAGCCGACTACAGCGGCTGATGCGCTACGTCCCCCTGATCGCCCCCGTCCTGCTGTGGACCGCGCCGTACTGGGTTCTCCTGCACACCGGCCAGCACTGGCCGCTCCCGGTCACAGTGATCGGCACCATACTGTTCGCCCTCGGCCTGACCGGTATGCCGCTCGCGATGGTGCGCGGCCACGGTCGGCGCCAGCAGGACCAGGCGGCGATCATCGGTGACACGCTGCTGGGCGGCATCTGGGTCCTGTTCACCTGGTCCGTTCTGCTCGGCGTCCTGCTGCGGCTCGTCCTGACCGTGGCCGGCGTCGGTGACGGTCAGGACCGGGCGCGCATCGTCACCTGGGCCGTCCTCGGCGTAGCCGCCGTGCTGCTCGCCTGGGGGTACGCCGAGGCCCGACGCGTGCCACGCGTACGCCGTCTCGACGTGCAGCTCTCGCGTCTGGGAGCCGGGTTGGACGGCACCCGAGTCGTCCTGATCACCGACACCCACTACGGTCCGCTCGACCGCGCCCGCTGGTCGGCACGGGTCTGCGAGACGGTGAACACTCTGGAAGCCGACCTGGTCTGCCACACCGGCGACATCGCGGACGGCACGGCCGAACGCCGTCGCGACCAGGCCGCCCCACTGGGCACCGTGCAGGCGACCCGGGCCCGTGTCTACGTCACCGGCAACCACGAGTACTACAGCGAGGCCCAGGGCTGGGTCGACCTGATGGACGAGCTGGGCTGGGAGCCGCTGCGCAACCGTCATCTGCTGCTCGAACGCGGCGGTGACACCCTCGTGGTCGCCGGTGTCGATGACGTCACCGCCGAATCCTCCGGACTGGCCGGCCACCGCGCCCACCTAGCCGGAGCCCTCGACGGCGCCGACTCCGACCTCCCCGTCCTCCTCCTCGCCCACCAGCCCCAGTTCATCGACCGAGCGGCAGCCCACGGCATCGACCTCCAGCTGTCCGGCCACACCCACGGCGGCCAGATCTGGCCCTTCCACTACTTGGTCCGCCTCGACCAACCGGCCCTCGCCGGCCTCAGCCACCACGGCACTCGCACCCTCCTCTACACCAGCCGCGGCACCGGCTTCTGGGGCCCGCCCTTCCGCGTCTTCGCCCCCAGCGAGATCACCCTGCTCATACTCCGCTCGCCGCAACAGTCCAGCTCCTGCTAGGAGTTGCGTCGGGGCGGCGAGCCCGGCAGATGCGTCAGCCGGGCTTGGCGGGTGCCGCGGCCCAGTCTCGGGTGCCGGCGACATGGTAGGAGTCGATGCCGGTCTCGATGATGGTGTCGTTGGGTGAGCCGGTCGACGATGGCCGCAGGCGCCCGACCCGCGGTGGAGTCGGGGCCGAGATCGAAGGCTCGGCCGTCAGCGCGACGCCGTCGTCCCTCCGCTCACCCGAAGGTGAAGGTGCGTACGAACAGCTCGGGTTGGACTCCGGCGGGCCAGGTGCCGACGAAGTACAGGTCATGGACCCCGCCGGGGTCGTTCACGGCCGCGGTGAACGTCTTGTAGACCCGGTTGGAGAGGGAAGTGGAACCGGTGTGCGGCAGGTTCTCGAACTTCGCCACCACAGGGCCGTCGGGCGAGTCGGCGTGCACGGTGAAGTCCGCCCCTGCCATCCGGGTGGCGAACTCCATCGAGAGCTGGTCGATGCCGGCGGCGTTGATTCGCGGGAACATGAACCAGTTGCCCGAGTCGGGGACGAAGAGCTGACCGGTGTAGAGACCGACGCCCTGCCCGCGCGGATAGGTGCTGGCGCTGTATTGGGTGGGATGCAGCACGATGTCGTTCGCACCGGTCAGGGCCGGGGCGCCGCCCGGTCCGCCTCCGTCGGTGTAGTCGGCCCGGACGATGTGGAACACGTAGGCGCCAGGCCCGTGTTCGGCGTCCCGGCCGGGGTTGAGGACTCCTTCGCAGTTCGCGTCGGGGGTGGCCTCGGCCATGGGGTGGCCGTGCTGGTTGTGCCCGAGCTGGTAGGTGACCTTCACCTCGGTGCAGTCGACGGTGCCGTCCTCAGGGTCGTTGACCTCGACCTTGAAGGGAATGTCCTCGCCGAATTCCGAGAAGCCCCCGTCCGCCGGCGTTTCGATGGTGACGACGGGACGTGTGTTGCCCGCCACGACGGACAGATGCGCGGTCGAGGATTTGCCACCGCTGTCCGTGACGGTCAACCGGGGCTGGTAGGAGCCGGCGGTGTGGTAGGTGTACGACGCCTTCGCCGTGGTCGCGTCCGTAGCGCCGTCACCGTCGAAGTCCCACGCGTACGTCAGCGCGTCGCCGTCCGCGTCGGTGGACCCGCTCGCGTCGAAGTCCACGGTGAGAGGGAGCGGCCCGGAATCCGCGTTCGCGTCCGGCACCGCCTCGGGCACCCGGTTGCCCTCGGTGTAGTCGATCCGGTAGAGCCCGGAGTCGTCGTTGCTCGATCCCCAGCCGTTGCCGTACTCCAGGACGTACAGGGAGCCGTCGGGCCCGAACTCCATGTCCATCGGCTTGCTGAAGTCCACGTCCGGCAGGAATGGCCGCATGTCCTGAGGCTTCGTCAGCCTTTTGTCGAAGGCCGTGCTCTGCACCCAGTCGGTCGTCCAGTCGTACAGGAAGCGCCGGCCGTCGAACCACTGCGGGAACTTGGTCTCGGAGGGGTTCTTCCGGTCGTAGTGGTAGACCGGTCCGGCCATCGCGCCGCCGCCGTAGAGCTGCGGGAAGTACTCCTGCTTGTCGTACGTGTAGTAGACCGTCGCCGGCTTGATCGGGGGCAGATGGACCAGGCCGGTGTTGTTGGGTGAGTCGTTGACGGGCTTCTCGCAGCTGAACCAGGGGCCGGGCTCGTCGTCGACGTAGTTCCAGTCGTTGTACGGCTGGTTGTCCATCGTGCAGTAGGGCCAGCCGTAGTTGCCCGCTCCCTTCATCAGGAAGAGGCGGACATGTCCGGCCGGACCGCGCTCAGGGTCCGGCTGAACCGCGTCCGGACCGTAGTCCGCCATCCAGAGCGCGCCTGTCTTCTCGTCGTAGTCCCCCAGCGTGAAGGGGTTGCGGAAGCCCATGGCGTAGATCTCGGGGCGGGTCTTGTCATGGCGGTCGGCCTTCTCGGGGAAGAGGTTTCCCTTGGGGATGCTGTAGCCGCCCTTCTTCTTCGGGAGGATCCGGAGGATCTTGCCGTTGAGGTCGTTGGTGTTGGCGGAGGTCCGCTGGGCATCGCCGTTTGCCTGCCCCGGCCTCTCGTCCGTGCCGGGGAAGCCGCGTGAGGCACAGCAGTTGGTGTTGTCCCCGGTCGCGATGAACAGCACGCCGCGCTCAGTCATCAGCAGATCGCCCGCGCTGTGGCCGCCGCCCACCCCTTGCGGGTGCTGGATGTCGATGACCGTCGTGACGGAGTTCAGGTCGAGGACGTTCCGCGGGCTCAGCGTGAAGCGTGCCACCCGGGACACAAAGGAGGTGTCCCAGTCGGGGCGGGAGAAGTGCAGGTAGACATGGCCGGACTTGGCGAAGTCGGGGGCCAGCGCCAGTCCGACGAGGCCCAGTTCGCCCACGACGCGCACCGGGACGGTGCCGGCTGTCACCGAGGACTTCGTCTTCGGGTCCCAGACCTTGACCCGGCCGTCGCGTTCGATGTAGACGACCCGGCCGTCCGGAGCGACGCTGATCCGCATCGGCTGGGTCAGCCCGGTGCCTTCGAGGAGAACCTTCTGGAACCGCTCGTCGCTGGGCAGTTGACCCGTGGACGGCGGACCGCTCTGCCCCTCGTGCGGTCCCTCATGTGCCGCGGCCACGGGCGTCACCAGCGCGAGCGGAAGGACCAGAGCCAGTAGAAGCATCTTCATCCGATGCGCGGGGTGCCAGTGTCTTCCCTGTTGGCGGGCCATAGGGATCTCCTGTCTCTGCTTCATTCACGGACCGTCGACAGACGCTGGGGGCAGCGGTCCGACCGGAGGTGGCCGCTTCCCGTGGGAGGCACGGGCCTCCAGAGCAACATCAGTGCCGATCGACGGGTGCTGTGGGGCGGAGCGGAGTGGAATCTAGCCGCTTCTCTCTCCCACAGGAAGAAGAGAGACGTAGATTGCAGAACTTCGTCTCCCTGCTGGACAAAGGCGAAGTGGCCTGCTTCCTCCATGCCTTGGACCGTCGCAGGGGGCCCGCCTCGGTCGGCGAAAACCGTTGACGGCAGGCCCACGGCATCATGCCGGGACCAGCTTCCCGCGGCGAAGGCCTTCTCCTCGCAGCCGGCCGCGATGCTTCGGGAAGCGTGGTCAACCATCCGTACACAGGTCGGCGTGATGGGTAGCCCTCCGGTGTGGTGTGGCGCCGCACGGGAGCGCGGGCGCGGCCACCTCCGGGGCGGCGTCGGCCCGGTCGGGTGCGGATACGGCGCCGGGATCGGCAGGGCGCGCACGACCGTACGGCCCGCCGTCCGTCCACCGGCGCGTCCGCGACCACCCGCCCGTGGAAGTCACGCACCCGCCCTGTCGGCCGCCCGCACACCGGACACGGCACCGGATCGTCCCGGGGCGGCGCCGACACCCGGATGGCCTCGCCCTCGTCCGTCACGCCCTCCACGACGAGGGCCGGCAGTCCCGAAAACACCACACCCACAGGCGCGGTGACATCGCGCGCACCGTGCCGACGACCGCCGTCACCCTTCGGTACCACCCATTACGGGGCAGAGCCCCGCGGGGCGCCCTTCGGGGACCAGGACGAGTCCGGGCTTGGTGCGGAACTGGCCGCCGCCCAGGGTGAACGAGTCCACCAGGCCCTGCGCGATCTCGGCGCCGCGCGCCTCGGCCGCGTGCGGGCTGATCCTGCTGGCCATCGTGGGACTGACGGCCGCCGCCCTGACCTCGCCCGCACTCGCGGTCGTCGTCATGCTGATCATCGCGACGGTCGGCTTCAAGATTGCGGCCTCCTCGTTCTCCATCATCCCGCAGCGGTATCTGGTGGGGTCGATGGCCGCCCCGGGCATCGCGCTCATCAACTCCATCGGAAACCTGGGCGGATTCGCCGCCCCCACCCTGCTCGGCCAGGTACAGGAACGGACCGGCAGCGTCAGCGGCGGCCTGCTGATCGTGGCCGGCATGTGCGTGGTGGCCCTGGCCGGGTGCGCGGCCATGAAGTACCGAAGCGGAACAACGGAGATCCCCGAACAGGACCACGAACCCGTCCGGACTGCGGGGCCACAGCCCACCCGCTCCGGCGAGTGACCGAACTCAAGGTCCGCTCTCGCCGTCCCCGGACCGGGATTCGAGACACACAGTCAGAACGCCAGGTGGAAATGCGGGAGAGCGTAGTGCCGTGCCGTACGGGGGCACCGCGGCGCCGGATACGTAAGGAGCGCCCCGCGCGCCCGTCCGGGGCCGGCATGGCTCCGGACGCACAGTTCCCTTCTGGATTCCGCGCGGCCGGAGCCATGTCCGTCCCGGACGAGCGTGCGGTGAACCGCCGGCCTTCCGAGGTGGAGCGCGCATGCGATGCCGAGATCGCCGGCGTCGACGCCGTGGCCCACGAGGCCGACCACACGTACGACGCGTCCGGGAATGTGACCACCATCGCGGGCACCCCGACCGGTGGGCAGGCCGATGTCCAGTGCCTCACCTACGGACCGGCAGCGACACCTGAAGACCGGGGTACGCACAGGGCGGCGGTCCGACGGACGAACGTCGGCAGTCCCACGAGGGAGTTCGGCATGCGTAATGCCTTCCGGTCGGGCCGCTGTCACGGCCGATCCTTGCTCGCCGTCCAGGCCGCGGTGTATTCCGTCAGCATCAGCTCAAGGTGCCCCACCATGAAGCGGTAGTAGGAGTGCATGTCGCGCAGCCGCCCACGCTGTTCCTCAGACATGTCGGCGCCGCGCTCCTGTGCGTGCGCCGCGAGTTCGCGCAGTTCGGTGGTCGCGGCCACGATGTGACGCAGGCAGCCGACCCAGGCGTCGTCGCGCCACCGGTAGACGAAGTGCCGCGCCCCCGCCTCCTTGTAGCGCTCCACGGTGCCGTTGGCGATGAGCAGCCGGGTCATCTCCGAGGCCGATCCCTTGCTGGCGTCCAGGGCTTCCTGAAGCTGGGTGAGGGTGAGCGGCCTGTCGCTCAGCATCAGCACCCCTGCGGCGCGGCCGGCCATTCGCGGCCAGCCCATGGCTCTGCCGACGTGGGTGCCGAACTCGTCGACGAGCACATCGGGTGAGTCGTCTGTGCCGTGCTCGGCCGCCTGGGACACGGAACTCCTGGTAGTCAGTAGAAAATGAACGTTCAGTCTTGACTGAACTCACTATGGGGTCGATATTACAAGCTCTCCGGCCCGATACCTAGGCCACGTCAGATCGCCCTACGCGGGAGAAGAAGCATGACGAGCACGAGCTGGGATGTCATTGTGGTGGGGGCGGGATCCGCGGGCGCCGCACTCGCGGTGCGCTCGGCGGAGAAGGGCAAGCGAGTACTCCTCGTGGAGGCCGGCCCCGACTACCGTTCGGCGCAGATGCACGAGGCGTGGCGCTCACCCAATCCAGCGGTCGCGCTGATGGACCCCACCGCGGCCGAGGGACTGCTGTGGGCGGGCCTGAATTCCTCGCGCACCGACTCGCAGACGGAAGCGCCGTACTGGCGCGGCAGGGGTGTCGGCGGCAGCTCGTCGGTCAACGGGCAGATCGCCATCCGGCCCCCCATGGCGGACTTCGAGGACTGGAGTGGGATCGGGTGCACGGGCTGGTCTCCGGCGGATGTCCTGCCGTACTTCGCGAAACTGGAGGACGACGAGCAGTTCGGTGACGAGCCGTATCACGGCCGCAACGGACCGACACCGATCCACCGGACGCCGCAGGACGAGTGGGGTGGGGTCGACACCGCCCTGTCCCGATCTGCCCTCGCGGCGGGGTACGGCTGGGCTGAGGATGTCAACGCTCCCTCCGCACACGGGGTATCGCCCTACCCGATCAACTCCCGCGGCGGGCGCCGGGTATCGGTCAACGACGCGTACCTGGAACAGGCCCGGGAGTTGAGCACGCTGTCGGTACGGGGTGACGCCCTGGTGGAGAAGGTGGTGTTCGCCGGGAACCGGGCGGTGGGGGTCCGGCTGCTCGTCGACGGACAGGTGACGACCGAGCACGCCGGCACGGTCGTGCTCAGTGCCGGCGTCATCCACTCCCCCGCCATCCTCATGCGCTCGGGCATCGGGCCTGCGTCGCACTTGCGCGCGCTCGGCATCGACGTGCGCCACGACCTGCCGGTGGGCCACGGGATGCAGGACCACCCGATGGCGCTGGTGTCGATCCCGTTGCGGGGGTCGGCGGCAGTCAAGACGCCGCACGATCGGCACACCAATGTCTGTGTCCGGTGGACGAGCGGCGACGACGCCCCCGACAACGACCTGATGTTCGTCTCGCTCAACCAGAACGTGCTGGCGATGGCCACCGCCGCGACGACCACCGCTTCCGGGGCGTTCGGAGTCTGGCTGAACCAGAACCACTCCCGGGGTGTGCTGACGTTGGCGTCCACCGACCCCTTTGACCAGCCGCTGGTGCGGCAGCGGATGCTGTCCGACGAGCGGGACCTCTGTCGCATGCGCCACGGTATACGGGCGCTCGTCGACCTGGCGCGCCGACCCGAGACGGCAGCGATCACGGAAGGATCGCTCAAGGAGGAGAACGCTGCACTGTTCTCCGTCCTGGACAGCGACAGCGGCCTCGACGACTACCTGCTGACGACGGTCGTGGACGCGCAGCACGGCACCAGCACCTGCCGCATGGGCCCGGCCGACGACCCCGGCACCGTCGTGGGCAGCGAGTGCCGCGTCCTCGGCGTCGAGGGCCTGCACGTGGTCGACGCCTCGGTCTTCCCGTCCGTGCCCCGAGCCAACACCAACCTGGCCACGATCATGGCGGGTGAACTCATGGCCGACCGCATCGCCTGACGCGGCGCCTCTTGCCCGACCGAGGCCGGCGCGCCGTGTCCCTGCCGCTGCCCCCGGGCCACCGGGCCCCCAGGCCCCCAGGCCCCCAGGCCCCCAGGACACAACTTCCGCATCCGGCGTGTGCGTCCGTCACCTGAAGGAGATTTCCGATGAAGACCTTGCAGAACCTGACCGGCGGCGTTTGGGGAGACTCCTTCGAGGACACGCTGCTCGACGTCGTCAACCCGGCGACCGAGGATGTCATCGCCCGCCTGCCCGGTGGCTGTCGGGCCGATGTGGACCGGGCCGTGGCAGCGGCGGTGGAGGCGCAGCCCGCGTGGGCGGCGCTGCCCGTGGCCGAACGCGTCGCGCACATCTCGGCGTGGGCCGACGCCGTCGCCGAGCACGCGGACGAACTCGCCGACCTGGAGTGCCGGGAGATGGGCAAGCCGGTCGGTGTCGGCCGTACGTTCATCGACGGGGCGGCCGCCGGCCTCAAAGCATCCGCCTCCCAGGCGCTGTCGTACGACTTCGAGGAGACCATCAGCCATCCCGACGGCAGCGCCACGAAACTCCTGCGTCATCCGCTGGGGGCCACCGCGGTGATCACGCCGTGGAACTTCCCCGTCGCGATGGTGCTCGGTGCGCTCGGCCCGTTGCTGGCCGCCGGCAACACCGTGGTCGTGAAACCCTCCGAACGATCACCGTTGTCGACCGTACGACTCTTCGAACTGCTCAACCTCCCGCCCGGCGTGGTCAACCTCGTCCTCGGCGACGCGCGTGCCGGAGCGCCGCTGGCCGAGCACGCGGACATTCAGCTCGTGCACTTCACCGGATCCGTCGCGGCCGGCCGGAAGGTCGGTGCGGGAACGGGCAAGCTGCTGCACCGCGCCGTCCTCGAACTCGGCGGCAAGGACCCCGTCATCGTCGACGCCGGCGTCGACCCCGGCGCGACCGCGACAGCAGTGGCGTTCGGCGCCTTCATCAACACCGGGCAGATCTGCACGTCCATGGAACGCATATACGTGCACCAGGAGATCGCCGAGGAGTTCATCGAGGCCCTGGCGGAGGCGGCGGGGACGTACACCGTCGGCGACGGACACGACGAGGGCGTCATGATGGGGCCCCTGGTCGACGAACGGCAACGCGACACGGTCCGCCGGCATGTCGCCGAGGCCGTCGAGCGCGGTGCGACGGTCCGCGTGGGAGGGGTCGAACCGGACGGTAAGGGCTTCTTCTACCCGGCCACGGTGTTGACCGGCGTCGACGAGTCGATGTCGGTGATGACCGAGGAGACATTCGGACCGCTCGCCCCCGTCGTGGTCATCTCCTCCTTCGAGGAAGGGCTCGAACGTGCCGCCCGGTCACGCTTCGGCCTCGCAGCCACCGTCTACACCCGCGACCCCGACCATGTGGCCGCGGCCACCCGGATGCCCGCGGGCGTCGTCTGGATCAACCAGTGGCAGGGCGGCGGCCCCGAACGACTCTACGAACCGGCCGGCGACAGCGGCATGGGCGCCACCGGTGCGAGCGCGGCCTACGACGCAGCGACCCGCCCGGCCTCCGTCCACATCGCCGCCCAGCCCGCGTCGTGAGGTCCGCGCCGATGAATCCCAGGACCGTCATCCGGAAGCAGGTCCGGACCGCTGAGCGCGAGCTGGTGAACCTGTCCCATCGCATCCACGCCCATCCGGAACTGGCCTTCGAAGAGGTCTGCGCCAGCACCTGGATCGCCGAGCACCTGAGCGCGGCCGGCTTCGACGTCGAGCACGGCTGCTACGGCCTGCCCACCGCGGTCCGCGCCACCGTGGGCTCCGGGCCGCTGCACGTCGCCATCTGCGCGGAGTACGACGCGCTGCCGGAGATCGGCCACGCCTGCGGACACAACATCATCGCCGCCGCCGCGGTGGGCGCGGGAGTCGGCCTTGCCGGACTCGCCGACGACCTCGGGCTGACGGTCACCGTGCTCGGGACACCGGCCGAGGAAGGCGGCGGTGGCAAGGTCCTGATGCTCGAACGCGGAGCCTTCGACGGAATGGACGCTGCCATGATGGTGCACCCTGCGGCTGCCGAGATGGACGCCATGCCCGGCACCGCGGTCTCCCAGTTCGACATCCTCTACCGCGGCACGCCCGCGCACGCGGGCGCTTACCCCGAGCGCGGAGTCAACGCCGCCGACGCCATGACCGTCGCCCAAGTGGCCATCGGACTGCTGCGCCAGCAGACCACGAGCACAGACCGCATCCAAGGCATCGTCACCGAAGCCGGCAGCGCGGCGAACGTCATCCCGGAGTCCAGCCGAGGCCGATGGATAGTCCGCTCGGACAGCCTGGAAGCGCTCGCACCCCTCAAAACCCGTGTGGCGCGCTGCTTCGAAGCCGGAGCGCTGGCCACCGGGTGCGAACTGACCGCGAGCCCCGTCGGCCCCGACTACGCCGACCTGCGCCCCGACCCCACGATGCTGGCTCTGTACCGGGCGAACGCCGAAGCCCTCGGCCGCACCTTCCTCGACCTGCCCGACGGCGCTGCCGTCGGAGCCGCCACCGACATGGGCAACGTCTCCCACGCCGTACCCACCATCCATCCCATGCTCGGACTGGACTGCGCGCCCGCGGTCAACCACCAGCGCGAGTTCACCGCCGCGTGCGTCACGCCGGCCGCGGACCGCGCCGTCCTCGACGGCGCCGTCGCGATGGCCTGGACCGCCGCCGACCTCGCCACAACCGCCGCCCGTGCGTCGTAACCACCCTGCGCCCCGGCCTGCCGCGCTTCCGTGGCAGGACGACACCTTGGCGGGCCCCTCAAGGTATCGGCATTCACGCAGGTCAAAGCATTGGTGACGCTGGTTGCCAGGCTTTGCGGCATTGTTGGCCGGTGCGAAGACTTCGCCGGGGCCCTGGTGCGCGGGGCGGCGGCCGGGCAGGCTAGTTTGCTCGGATGAGTCTCCTTGATGATGTGGCCGCGCGCGACGGCTGGCGGTGCTGGGTGTGTGACGAGGCGGTCGACCCCGACGAGTCGGTGAACGACCCGCGGGGGCCCAGCGTCGACAGCCGGACCGCCGACCGGAAGGCCAAGGTCACCGAGCGGCTCGCGCACCGCGGATGCAACACCCGCAAGGGCGCGGTCAAGGTGGTCATCGCCTGGCCGGACCGCCTGTACGTGGTCGAACCCGCGCCGCTGATCAGCGTTGCCGGGAGACTGGAGCGCAAGGGAGGCCGCGAGATGGTGGGCCGTTGTCCGACCAGGCGGGACGCCCAAGAGGCGGCCGATTGGCTGGTGGACCGGTTCTCCCGACTGGTACCAGGGCTGCCGGTGACCGCCGGCATCGAGCCGGGCGGCGGCCAGTTCCTCGTCATCCTGTCCACCGGCCGCCGCTGACCAGCGATCACCGGCGCACACTCGCCTAGAGCTGAACAGTCGGCCCACACCGACCTGTCCTGGCACGAGCTGACCCACATCGCCGGCCAGTGCCCAACGACGGGTCGATGTCGCCGGTTGCCGCAGCCATGACGGGGGCCGAACCGGAAACACAGCGCGTGCTCCGCGGCCTGGAGCACGTCCCGCTTCCACCTCCACTCCTTCACGCCGAGGCCCACGCCCTCTACGACAAGGGCGTCGGCGTCGACCGTATCGCCGGCCAACTTCCCGTCGGGGCGTTTGTGCGGCCAGCCGCGGTCAGTCCGGTTTCCTCAGCTTCCCGCGCAGCGGCTGACGCAGCCCTCACCGCGCTGCCTCACCCTGACCAGAGCCGAAAGAGCGTCGGTCAGCGCTGGGAGCCCTCCGGGACGTTCTGGAACGTCCGGCCGCGTCAACGAGCACGAGCAGGAAACAGCCGAAAGCCCATCCCCACAGGTCAGCGGCGCGAATCCGCCCAGCGTCCCAGGTCACAGAAGCCGCCCGGCACCTTCCGCGACATCTGCCCCCGAAGCCAGGAGCGCCGCGTTCAGCGTCACTTGCCCTCGAACACCGGCACTCGGGCATCGGCTGGCACACGCCCACTGACAGCGGACGGCGCAAGATCCTTGTAGGCGGACAAGTCGGGTCCTGATCTGCGGACAGTTGATCTCCCTTTCCGTGGACCCATTCGTGTCGATTCCGAACAGGTGATCCCTCCGGGGGTTGGCTCGGTGCTGCCTGGCAGCGAACCAACTCATCCTCCGGAGGGATCGTGAAGAAGTCTGACAGGGAGATCATGGAAATCTTCGAGGCTCTCGACGCAACCGAGTGTGCGCCTTCGGCGGCTGCGCTGGTGGGGGTCGATCCGAAGACCGTGCGCCGGTACGCACGAATGAGGGACGCGGGTCGCCCCACGGGCGGTCCGGTGATCGCAACGAGTCCGGCAAATGACAAGGGTTCGGCTCTTCTGGAGGGACGCTGAGAATATGACGACTGTGGGATTCATCGGAAGCGGATACATCGGCAGTACCATCGCGTAGCTCGCCATGGGGCCAGGCACCAGTTCGTGCTCAGCAACTCGCGCGGTCCCGAAACGCTCGCGGACACGGCCGCGGAACTTTCAAATGCTGGCGGGAGCTCATGAGCCGGGCGCACGCCCCGATGGAGCTGTCCAGCGACCATGCGGCCGACTTCCGGGTGCACCAGCGCTTGATCGAACTCGGTGCGGTGTCGGTATGGCCGGGCGAATTCCAGCCGCTGGTCATCCGGAGGACGCCGAAGCTGATCAGGCAGTCCGACCCCGAGGTCTACCAGCTCACCCTCGTCCTGAAAGGCAGCGGGAGACTCGTCCTGGGCAGACAGGAAGCGACCTGCGACGCGTACGACTTCCACTCGAACGACTCCTCACGGCCGTCCGAGACATGGACCGGCCAGGAGCACACCAAAATCGTGGGAGTCCAGTTCCCCAAGGCACAGCTGCCCCTGCCGAGGGGCCGGGCCGACCAGACGATCGGACGGAGGATGTCGGCGAAGGAAGGCGTCGGCGCACTGCTGGCCCAGTTCCTCACCCAGCTGACCAGCAACACCGACCAGTACACCCCCGACGACGCACCCCGTCTGGGGACGGTCCTGACCGACCTGGTCGCCGCGCTGTTCGCCCACACCCTCGACACCGACACGTCCCTGACGCCGGAGACCCGCCGGCGAAACCTGACCCTGCTCATTCAGGCATTCATCCAGCAGCACCTGCACGACCCCGACCTGACCCCACGCTCGATAGCCGCCGCACACCACATCTCCCTCAGCTACCTGCACCGCCTCTTCCAGGACGAAGACGCCACCGTCGCCTCCTGGATCCGGCGGCAGCGCCTGGAACGCGCCCGCCACAACCTCACCGACCCCGCGCTCCGAACCGCCCCCATCCACTCCATCGCCGCCCGCTGGGGATTCACCCACCCCGCCGACTTCAGCCGCGCCTTCCGCACCGCCTACGGACTCCCGCCCAGCGACTACCGCCACCAAGCCACCCACTCCACGGCACAGACACAACACCGAGTCGGGTAGCCGACTCAGTCTCCGCTGGGCCGCCACGTCTGTGCTTGTCGAATGGCGACATGGGAGGCCCAGCCCCACAGGAGCACACTGATCACGAGTACGACGCCGGTTGTCGACAGGAGCAGCCATCCGGTGATGTAGGACTCGCCGCTGACGGTGACCGGCGCAGCGAGTACGGCTCCGACCGCGCTGCCTGCCGTTCCGGCGAGGGCCAGCGGGCCGAGAACCGACCATGCTGCGCTGGTGCGGAAGACACGCAGCCCACCGGTGAGTACGGACAGTGGTGCGAGTGCGCGGCCTTGACGCAGGAACTCTGCCATTGTGCTGATGCCTGCGGTGGTGGCGAGTACCGCGATGCCGGCCATTCCGAGGAGGACACTCCAGCGGCCCTGGTCTCGGTTGGGGACGCCCGCGGTGAGCTGGTCCTCGCCGGGGGCGCTGATGGTTGCGCCGCGCGGGAACGTCTCGTACGACAACCGCTTGAGGGCAGGCACGGACAGCGGCCCCCCGTCCGGCCGCAGAACGGCGACGGTCGCGCTGTTGCTGGAGGAAGCGGCGCGTTCCGTCAGCGTCCGGGCATCGGCCCGGCGTATCAGCAGCGTCGGATCCATGTGGGGGGTCCACCGGATCAGCTCACGTAGCCGCGGGTCCTCCGGGAACCTGTCGATGCGTGTCTCGCGTGCTGGGCAGGGCAGATGCAGGGCGGTCAAGGCAACGCAGTCGCCGTACAGAGTCAGGTATGTGTTCTGTTTGCCGTCTGGAGGGGTCAGCAGGACAGCCTCCTTCGCCGGTGCACCGGCGAAGAATTCGGCCATGGCGGATGCGGGCACTCTGCCGTGGGTGCCGACGGTGACGACACTGCGGCCGATGCGGTCGAGGGTTTGTCGTGCTGCGGTGGTCTGTGCCCCGAACAGTCCTTGCCATGCGATGGCTTGCATGAGCACGATGAGGGCGATCGAGACGCCGGTGACGAGGCGGGCCGTCGCGCCAGGATGTGTGCTGGTACGCCGGCCCGCTATCAGCGTTCCGGGCAAGTCGTGCGCTCGCCCCCGGCGGGTGAGCAGGTTTCCGGCCTTGGCGATGATGGTCGCGATGGCGGCCGGAAGGGTCAGGATCGTGCCGGCGATGCCCGCCCAACTGGTGAGCGTGCGCGATACGGAGTCCGGTGTGAAGAGGTCCGGGCCGCGTACCGCCAGGATGATCGCGATGGGGCACAGCACGGCCAGCCGGGGCAGCCAGGTGTGGGTGGACGTGCCGCGTGGCCGGTTCGCGGACGCGCGCCGGCGGGGCGCGAGGTCCGCGACCACCGCGGTCGTCAGGGTGATCAGGAACGCGGTGAGGGGTGCGAGTACGGCAGCCCAGCCGTAGTGGCGAAGGTGGGAGGAGGAGAGGATGTAGTCGGTGTAGGGAATGCGAATGTCGTGCAGTACGGCTGAGGCCATCGCTGCGGCCCCGACAATCCCGCCGAGGACTGCCGGAAGCACGGCCTCACCGGTGGCCACCAGGGCGCGGTCCAGCCGTCGTCCGCCGAGTGCGGCGATGAGCACGGTCCTGCCGTCACGGGCATGTGCACCGGTGCGCACTGCCACGACCAGCAGAGCGACGGCCGGCAGGACGAGCATGCCGATGACCGCGGCCTGGAACATCGACTCGGGCTTGTCGTCCAGCCGGCCCGATCCAGGCTCCAGAGCAGCCGACACGTGCCCGGCCGTCGGGCCGAATCCGGTGACGACATCGGTGGGCCGCTGAGCGCTCAGGCCGTCGCGCGGGCGGACATAGGCGAGCCATTCGGATGGCTCGTCGAGTCCTTGTTCGCCGATCGTGCCGGCCAGTTGGCCGTAACGGTGATCGATATCCTCTCCGGCACCCGCCTTCCGCAGTGCCGGCGACAAGGCCGCTTGGCCCGGGCCCGGCCAGCGGTCCAGTCCTGGAGGCAGCGGCGCGTCCCCTTTGTTAGGAGCCAAGTACACGACGCTGAAGCGGCGTTCACCGTCGAGCGAGTCGGACCCTACGAGCCATGCCGTCGCGTTGGCCGCCTGTTCCAGGGCCCTGTCGGGGGCCACGGGGGTCCTGGCCGTTCGGCGCTCCTCCTTGCCCACGTACACGGCGTGGACGGCGACGAGGCTGCCCAGGCTGAGTGCGAGGACCAGCGTCGCGAGAAGTAGAGCGGCGAAGCGTACGCCACCTGCCTCGGCGCGCCGGCCCGCCACGCGCCCGATGACGAGGAGCCGACGCGCGAGCTTCAGGATGTCCCCGACGGGCGTCATGCGGACACACCGGAGGCCATCGGCTTCAGGGCGCCCGCCTCAAGACGCAGCGCGCGGTCCGCTCGTGCGGCGATGCCTGGATCGTGGGTCACCACGAGCAGCCCGCACGCATGGCCTCGGGGCAGGCCGAAGAGCAGCTCGGCCGTTCTGTCACGAGCTTCCGTGTCCAGCGCTCCGGTGGGTTCGTCGGCGAGCAGCAGAGCAGGTTCGTTGATCAGGGCACGGGCCACCGCGGTACGCTGCCGCTCTCCGCCGGACAGTTCGTCGCTCGTCGTCGCCCCCGGTACGCCGAGGTCGTCGAGGAGCCTTTGCGCCCTGTCTCTCACGCCGTGGGGGTTGGTGCGGGCCAGAAGTGCCGCGAGCACCACGTTGTCCAACGGACTCAGTTCCGGCAGGAGTTCGCCGAACTGGAAGACCATGCCGACTGCCCGGGCGCGTAGTGCGGCCAGGCGTGCGGGCCGAAGCCCGACGATGTCGGTGCCGGTCACCTTCACCGAGCCCGCTGTCGGTTTGATCAGGCCCAGTACGCAGGACAGCAGCGTGCTCTTGCCTGATCCGCTCGGGCCTGTCACGGCGACGGATTCACCGGCCCGCACCGTCAGGGAGAGGTCGGTGAACAGTTTCCGCACGCCGAGCGAGTGGGTCAGTCCCTCGATCTCCAGGACGGGTCGAGTGGTATCCGTGTCGTGTGCCGTGCCCACTTGCTGTCCTCACTGTGCTGGCGGTCGGGGATGACGAGCTGCGGTGGAGCGGTCCGGACCGCTCCACCGCAGAGAGTTCTAGCGCCCGTCGCCCGGGCGGTCGTCGACCCCGCACCGGTCCGGGTTGAGCTGGACGTTCAGGCACGCGGTGACCTTGCGCACGTAGTTCGTTTCGTTCATGCCGCTCTTCTTCGTGGAACCGTTGCCGCTGGAGTTGTCGAGCCGCAGGCCCGTGTTGTTCTTGCGGTCATACAGCGTGTAGACCGCATGGCTGTCCCCAGCGGTGTCGGCGACTGCCACCTGGCCGTTGGTGCCATGACTGTAGGCATAAACGGCGTCCTGGTATCGCGAGTCCAGACTCTCCCCCGCACCCGCGCCGAACGCCTGGCCGACACCCATCATTGCCGTTATGGCCGTGGCTGCGACCATGGCCTTGACGACCGTCGTCCCGAAGGGCATAGCCCTCATTTTCTTCTCCGTTCTGTCACCAGGAGTGCCCCGGTGGATGAAAACAGGAAACTCGATTCCTGTTTCTGAGCACAGTTGTTTACACCTTCCGCAGGTCAATGACACACCTGAATTCCCGGCCGGCGCCTCAGAAAGGGTCTGAATTACCACCGAAGGGCACTGCCGCTGTGGGCCCGAATATCGTCGAGGCACCTGAACTGCATACTCGGCCGCACCTTTCGCTCCCTTTCCGTTCGTGCCCACTCTCACCGCTTGCTCTCAGTCCGTCCATAACCGAGAGTGCACAACGGATTGCGCCTGAGTCCACGGGTCCGGACAAGTCCTGGTAGGGCTTGGTCATGCTGGTGTGGGGTCTGGCATGTCGCGGTGACAGGTGGGGCAGGCGCCGGTCCAGATCACGAGGAGTAGCTGCAGCTCGCGGACGACTCGGTAGAGGCTCAGGCCGACGCCGTCTCTCTTGGGGATCGGCTCAGTCGCTGAAGGGTGCAGAAGGCGTGTGCGACCGAGACGAGGGTGACGTGGTGGTGCCGGCCTGGCCAGGTCCGGCCTTCGAAGTGGGCCAGGCCCAGGGCCTGTTTCATCTCGCGGTAGTCGTTCTCGATGCGCCGGCGGAGCTTGGCGGTGCGCACGAGGACGGGCAACGAGGTGGTCTCGGGCAAATTGGAGAGCCAGAACTGCACGGGCTCGTCCTGATCGGCGGGCCATTCGGCCAGCAGCCAGCGGACCGGATCTTCACCCTCTGTGCCGTCTCGGACTAGGCAGTGTCCTGGCGATCAGTTGAGTCGTTGATAGGACTGTGAGACATAGGGGTGATCTGACAGATGCTCAGTGGGAGCGGTTGGAGCCGCTT
>NZ_JBHZEJ010000026.1:74980-93414 GCF_042756365.1 Streptomyces sp. NPDC059092 | reverse complement strand
CGCCGCGCCGGTCATCGGCGCGGCGGCTCCTGCCGTACGTGAGCTCCGCGCGTACGAGGCTTCAAGCGGCGGGCGGCGGTACGGCTACGCGCGTCACGCCGGAGCGGACAGCTCCGCCCATACGGTCTTGCCGGGGGCCCCGGGCGTCCTGACGACACCCCAGTCGAGGCAGAGCCGCTGCACGATGAACATGCCGTGCCCGCCGGGGCGTCCCGCGCGGTGCGGGGTGCGGGGCGCGGGCTGGCCCGTACCCCGGTCGGTGACCTCCAGCCGCAGCACCTTCGCGGTGTACGCGACGCGCAGCCCCTCGGGGCCGCCGGCGTGCAGGCAGGCGTTGGTGACCAGCTCGGAGACGACGAGCAGCACGTCCTCCGCCGCCGCGCGGCGGTCGGCGGTCGCCGCCGGGAGCCAGCCCCAGTCGTGGAGCGCCTGGCGGGTGAAGTCACGCGCGAGCGGGACGACACCGCTGGCGCCGGCCAGTACGAGCGTCCGCACCCGCGCGTCGGACGCCACGGAGGGACGCCCCGGCCGGTCCGACTCGGGGCCGAGGTCGCCCGGCGGCGGCTGCCGGGTGGTGCTCATCAGCGCTTCACCTCACCGATTCACCAATGTGTGAGTTCATCAGTACGACTGCAACGACTTCAACGCAGCTTCATCAATTGTGCGAGCCCAGGATCCCGCACGGGCCTGCCCGGGGTCTTCTGCCCCTCCGAATCGTGACAACACCCACTTCACGGTTCGGACGTCGTGACACATGCAACACACAGGCCCCGGAGGCCGTGACAAGGCGGAAAAGACACCATGAAAGGGTCCGATCGTGCCCGCGGGGCCAGGATCGACGGGTCCGGGCCAGGGTCGACGGGGCCGGACCGGCACGGTCCGCTTCCATCGGGTCCCCTCCGTCCCCTCGGGGCCGGCTCAATCCGCCAGGGCGTCCGCGAGCGAGTCGTGGACCGTGAAGACCGCGTTCGCACCCGTGATCTCGAAGACCCTCGCCACGACGGGCAGCATCCCGGCCAGATGAACCCCGCCACCGGCGGCCTCCGCCTTCAGACGGGCACCGAGCAGCACATTGAGCCCGGTGGAATCGCAGAATTCGAGCTGTGAGCAGTCAATCACCAGGCGCACCCGGCCTCGCCCAACGGCGTCGTCCAGAGGCTCCCGCAACAGTTCGGCCGTATGGTGATCCAACTCACCGGCCGCCGTCACTACCTCGCTCCGGCCCTCGGTCCGAACTCCGACCTGAAGCCGGCCCCGGTTCGCGCTGCCGACCGTCTGGCGGTCCATGCCCGTCCCTCTTCGCCGATGGTGCCGACCATGTCGACAGTGGTCCGTCTCGACGTCATCACAAGGTGATGACGTCCGTCGAACATTACGCCTTTCACACGTCAGGCGGTACCCAAACTCCCCCATAATACGGACATATACCTCAATTAACACTTGCAACGTTCCGTGCCTACCGGGTAGGGCTAGTAGGACACGTCCGACGCGACCGGCTTGGAGGCGCCGCAAACCGTAGCAACACGTATCGGCTTCGGCAGCCATATGCCGAGAACGTATGGAGGAGACCATGTCACCCCGGCTCGACGAACCGCGTACCCAGAACGCGCCGTCGGCAACTCCGCCCGCAGCTCTTGAGACCGACGTCACTCCGGCCGACGACGCCTGGCCGTCCGAGGTTTTCGAGGGCGGTTCCGACGGACCCCTGGACCTGCCCGAGATCCCGCCCTTCGACGAGGTGGGTGCGGTGGATGCCCGAGCCCTGTCGAAGACACTCTTCGCTCGCCTGGAGACCCTGGAAGAGGGCACCCACGAGCACGCGTACGTCCGTAACACCCTGGTCGAGCTGAATCTCGCCCTGGTCAAGTTCGCGGCCTCCCGGTTCCGCTCCCGCAGCGAGCCGATGGAGGACATCGTCCAGGTCGGCACGATCGGCCTGATCAAGGCCATCGACCGCTTCGAGCTGAGCCGCGGCGTCGAGTTCCCCACCTTCGCGATGCCGACGATCATCGGCGAGATCAAGCGTTTCTTCCGCGACACGTCGTGGTCGGTGCGCGTCCCGCGCAGACTCCAGGAACTCCGCCTCGACCTCGCCAAGGCGGGCGACGAACTGGCGCAGCGCCTCGACCGCGCGCCCACCGTCGGAGAACTGGCGCAATGCCTCGGCCTCACCAAGGAGGAGGTCATCGAGGGCATGGCGGCGAGCAACGCGTACACCGCGAGCTCGCTGGACGCCCAGCCCGAGGACGACGACACCGAGGGCGCCCTGGCGGACCGGATCGGGTACGAGGACCACGGCCTCGAAGGCATCGAGTACGTCGAGTCGCTGAAGCCGCTGATCGCGACGCTGCCGTCGCGTGACCGTACGATCCTCTCCCTGCGCTTCGTCGCGAACATGACGCAGTCGGAGATCGGGGAGGAGCTGGGCATCTCGCAGATGCACGTGTCGCGGCTGCTCACCCGGACTCTGGTCAAGCTCAGAAAGGGTCTGACGCTGGAGGAGTGAGCGGGCCTGGAGTGCCCACCTCGCCCCGCCGCCCCTTTCCACCACACCGTGCGCCCGTCCCCTGAACGAGGGGGCGGGCGCAGCTGGTTGCCTGCCCCGGCCCATCGGCGGACGGTGAGGCCGGTGGCGTACGAACGGGCCGCGAAAACCCACGGAACCCTCTTGCCCCACTCAGTAAGGTCATCGGATGACCAGTGAATTGACTTCCTCCCGCCGTATCGGCGTGATGTTCGACAGAGACGGGCGCCCGGAAGACCTCGCGGCGTACGCCACCGCGGTCGAAGAGCTCGGCGCGGACGACCTGTGGGTCGTGGAGGACCTGGCCTGGGCGGGCTCGGTCTCCTCGGCGACGCTCGCGCTGGCCGCCACCTCCCGGCTGCGGGTCGGCATCGGCATCGCGCCCGCGCCGCTGCGCAACCCGGCACTCCTCGCCATGGAACTCGCCACGCTGGGACGGGTGTTCCCGGGCCGGATCATCGCGGGCGTCGGGCACGGCGCCCACGACTGGATGGCCCAGGTCGGCGCCGCCTCCCCCACCAAGCTCGCGCTGCTGGAGGAGACGATCACGGCGGTACGGGGCCTGCTCACCGGTGGGACCACGACCGTGGACGGCCGCGCGGTCCACATCGACGGCGTACGCCTGGTCCACCCCCCGGAAACGGCACCGCCCGTCGTCGCCGGTGTCGTCCGCCCCCGGTCGCTGGAGCTCTCCGGGCGCGTGGCCGACGGTACGGTCATGGCCGAGGGCCAGGGTCCTGACGTACTGAAGGCCGCGCTCGACACGATCGCGAAGGGCCGCGCGTCCGCGTCCGCCCCTCCCTCGCACGAACTCATCGCCTTCACCCACCTGTTCGTGGACGACCGGCCCGACCGCGTCGCCACGGCCATCGCGCCGGTGGTCGAGGAGTACACCGCGTGGCTGGGCATCCCGCCCCAAGAGGTCTTCCTCGCGGCGGGCGACGCGGCGACGGCGGCCCGCCGCATCGAGAGCCTGTGGGACGCGGGAGCCGACACGGTGGTCCTGCGCCCGGTCGGGGACGACCCGTTGGGCCAGGTCGGCGCGGCGCTGGCACACCTCGCCCGCTGACGGGGCCCGCCACGTCGCCGTCGAGGTGACCGGAGCCCGATGTGCCGGTGGCCCGAGGGGCATGGGAGCGGATCGGGTGCCACGGGGCCGCGCACCACGGGCTGGTCGTGCTCCCCGACGACAGCGGCTTGCGCACAGCGGCCCGTGACCTGACCGATGCCGTGGAACGGGGGGCCTGGCGTCGCCCGGGTGACGTCCGGCGGACCGGCCGGTTGCCGGACCCCCGCGCTACGTTTTCGGCATGACTGATTTCGTGCTGGTGGCGGGCGGGCTTCCTGCGACGTACGTCAAGTGTCTGCTCGACGGCGCCGAGCCGAACGCGGACGTGGCCGCGCTGCTGAAGAGCGAGCGATGGCGGCTGATACCGATGGACACCGGGCACTGGCCGATGTTCTCGCAGCCGTGCGAGCTGGCGCGGATCCTGGCGGCGGCCGGTCGGCAGACCTCGTGACCCTGCCCTGCGAGGGGGCAGCGTGCTGAGTCGCGCTGCCCGCCCCCCGCAGGTCTCCGCCCCGTCGTGGGCCTCGTACGGCGAGGCTCATCCGGTGTGGTTCATCCGGTGTGGTTCATCCGGTGTGGCTCATCCGGAGTTCTTCATGTACGCCGCCAGCTTGCCGATGAGGCGCGCCGCGTCGTCCAGGGTGCGGGCCGTCTCCCCCAGGTCCCCGGCGAGCAGTTCCTCCGCGTGACCGTCCTGCGGCTCCGTGTCGGACCACGGTCCGGGGACGGTCGTACCCCGGTACCCGACAGGTTCGCCCCCGGCGGGCGTGCGGTAGCCGGTGAAGTCGGCGGCGTCGGGGGTCGGGCCCGTGGTGATCTCACCGGCGAGGAATTCGACCCGGGAGAGCTGAGTCTCGGAGCTGCCCGCGTTGTCGGTGATGGACAAGCGGTAGTGGGTGTACGGCGTGGTGTTGGTGAACTGGTACTCGTTCGTCCCGAAGCGCCCCCGGAAGCGTTCGCCGCTGCGGGAGTCCAGGTCCGACCAGGTGCGTCCGTCGTACGAACCTGCCAGCTCCCAGTCCCTCGGATCCCGGCCCGGGGCGTCGTTCGCCGAGGTCAGCCGGTAGGCCGAGACCGCGGCGGGCGGGTCGAGGACGAATTCGAGATCGGCGGTGCCGTCGTGCGCCAGCCACTTGTCGTGCGAGCCGCGGAGCAGGTTCTCCGCGACCTCCCCTCCCGCGCCGAACTCCTCGCTCGCCCGTACGTCGGTGACCGTACGGGTGACATCGCGCAGTTCGCCGGTGGTGACCGCCGCCGCGGCAGTGGCGGGGGAACTCAGCACGACGGAGGCGGTGTTGCCGCGCCGGTCGGTCCAGGACACCCGCTCCACCGGGGCCCCGCCCGCGTCGAGCAGCAGCCTCAGCTCCCCGGACGGGGACCAGCTCTCGCCCCGGGCCTCCTCCGTCGAGAAGAGGTGGAGGGGTGCGCCGGCCGTGCCCTCGGGGTAGGCCGTGCGGTCCGTGAGGGTGCCGCGGTACTCGGCGAGCGCTCCGTCGGCTCCCCGCCAGTGTCCCTGGAACCCGGACAGGTCGGCCCGCAGCCCGATCGCCGCGTCCGAGCCGTCGGCGCCGCGCCAAGCGAGGTGGGCGGGGACGGCCCGCTCACCGCCGTCGAGGTGGAACAGCAGCCGGGGAGCGGGCTGCCACACGGTGGCACCGGGCGCGCGGCGCTCGGTGGCGAAGGAGACGACCGACCGGGTGGCCGCCCTGGCCGCGAGCGCCCGCTCGGCCCGGCCACTGTCGTGGGCGGGGTCCACGGTGACGGCTCGCAGCCGGAGCAGCGTGTCCGTGCCCTCCGGGCCGCGTATCTCCAGGATGTTGTCGCCGGGCGCCAGCAGATCGCCAGGAGCCGCGAACACGGCCTCCTGGACGGCGCCGTGCCCACCGTCTCCCGGAACGGCCGGCCTGTCACCGAGCACCTTGCCGTTGAGACGGACGTCCATCGGCGCGTCGCCGCCGAGGGTGGTCACCGTGACGACGGCCTCGGCGATCTCCTCCCGCTCGTCCAGCGCGAAGTCCAGCTTGACGTATCCGCCGCCGCCCAGCGCGAGATGCGAGGAGGCGATCCCGCACCGGTGATGGCCGACGACGGCGTTCGACAGCTTGGCGGGACGGGTGGAGAAATCAGCGAAGACCGGTTCCATGTACGTTCCTAGCGTCGTCCGGTACCGGCCCGGGCGACGCGGACCGGCGGCATTTCCCAGAACCGTACCGGCGCCCACTGACAACACCCGGGCCCTCAACTGCGTTGCACGTCCGACTACTTGACGCCTTCGCGTGGACAAGGCCGTTCGGCGGCCCTTGCCGAGCGCGGCTGTGGCGCGGTGTCAGTCGGCTCCTGGTTCGGAGTGTGCCCGCCTGGCCCCGGCGAGCAGGTTCCGGGCGAGGTCGACATGAGGGTGGTGGGGGCCGAGGATGCGCTCCCGGTCGGTGAGTACGCGTTCGTGAAGGGCGATGGCGCGGTCGAGGTCGTCCGCCATTTCCCAGCTGCGGGCGAGGTTGCTGCGGGCGGTGAGGGTTTCGGGGTGGTCCGGGCCGAAATGCAGCTCGTACTCCGCCAAGGACTGCTCGTGCAGGGCGACGGCCCGGGCCAGGTCCCCGGCGGCTCTGTAGGAACTGGCCAGGTTGGCCCGCGCGTTCAGGGTGTGGGGGTGGTCGGGGCCGACGGTACGTTCGTAGTCCCCGAGGTTGCGCCGGTTGAGCTCCAGGGCGCGATCCGTTTCCCCCCTCAGGGCGTACAGGTAGGCGAGGTTGCCACGGGCCACCAGAGTGTCCGGGTGGTCCGGGCCGAGAACACGCTCGCAGTCGGCGACATTGCCCAGGTGGAGGGGGAGGGCGCTCTCCAGATCGCCGGCGGTGCGGTGGGCGCTCGCGAGGAAGCTGCGGGCGGCCATGGTCCTCGGGGCGTCCGGACCGTAGATCCGTACGAACGCGTCGACAGCGCGCCGCGAGTAGGAGATCGCCTGCGCCATGTGGCCTTCACCCTGCAGAAACCCGGACGCCAGAAAACTGATGTCGGCCGTGGCCCGCGTGTCCTGTTCAGGGTTCAACAGGGCGAGCAGGGCGTGGATATGGGGAAGCAGCTCCCGCCATCGTTCCCAGCCGGTGACGTCGAAGACCGGGTCGCCGGGGAGGGACTGCCACATCACGCCCTCGGACCGCTCCCGGGCCACGGTGATCAAATCGGCCGCGCGGTTCGGATCGGCGGAGTCGGGTGTACGGGCCACGGCCCGCACCAAGCCGTGGAGGGAGAAGGTCCGGCGCGTCAGCGTGATCATGCTGTACGTGTGCAGCAGGGCGAGGGCGTCGTCCACCACGAACGGATCGGTGTGCAGGGCGTGGGCCAACTCGCGCGGTACCGGCGCGGAGGAGAACCAGGCGAAGGTGCGCAGGATGTCCCCCGCGAGGGGGCTCTCGGCGGTGATGGCCTGGAGGGAGAGCTGCCAGATGCGGGCGACCGTACGGTGGTGGTGAACCTCAGCTCCCGCCGCCCCCGCCGCTCCCGGAGACGCGGGCGCGGACGCGGCGAACATCCGGGCGGGATGGCGGCGCAGGCGCTCAAGGTACGTGGTCGGGGTGATCGCCGTGTATTCGATGTAGGCGGCGGCCTGCTCCAGCGCCAGGGGCAGGTGGCCCAGTTCCGCGGCGATCCGCTCAAGGAGAGGTCCGTCGGCCCCGCCGGGGCCGTCCGAACCGCCCGTGTCGGCGTCGTGGCCGTCGTCGGCGTCCTGGTCGTCGATGAGGCGTACGAGCATGTCCACCGCGGCGTCGGCGGGCAACGTCTCCAGGACCAGGGGCCTGGCGAGCCGGCGCCATCCGGTCGACCGGCGGCTGGTGATGAGGTGGCGGCCCGAGCCGAGCGGGCCGATGACCGCTTCCAGGTCACGTGGTGAGGCGGCGTTGTCGAAGATGAGGAGCCAGCCCTCGTGCGCCTGGAGCCAGTTGACCGCCCAGGCGGCGTTCTCGGCGCTGCTCGCGGAGGCGAGGCACCCGAACGGGTTGATACCGGCGGCGAGGCCGGCGAGCGCACCGGCGATGCTGCTGGGCGTCTCCGCCGGAATCCACCAGACGGGGTTGTAACGGTCCCGGTGGTGATGGGCGAAGTGGAGGGCGAGCGCGCTCTTGCCGACGCCGCCCAGGCCGTACACCACGGACGGTGTCGCCGGAAGCCCGTCGTTCAGGGCCGCGTGGAGTTCGCCCATGTCCGACTGCCGGTCGACGAAGACAGGGCTGGGCGGGGCCGGCAGATTGGTCAGCGCGCCCGGTGCCTCGACATCGGCGGGCGGCCTGAGGGCTGCGGCGGGCAGATGGACGGTGCGCTGGTCGATCGTGGCGCCATCGCCCGTACTGATGACGCCGTGGTTGGTGCCCGCCGCTGCCGCACGGTCTCCGGAGGCCGAGGACGAGGCCGAGGCCGCGGCGCCGGGGGGCCGGCTCATCGCTGGATGGTGGCGTCGCTGCCCGTGCTGATGATCCCGGAGTTGTTCCGCACGGCCACGGCCCCCTCGCCGGAGGCGGTGAAGGACGTACCGGTGGCGGGGAGCATACGGGCGATCTCCGCCGCCAGGTCCGGGTCGTCGAGGAGAGCCCGCTTGACGTGTGCCCGCAGCAGGGCCTGGAAGTCCTCGTCGTCCGGTAGCTCCGCCAGGTTGGAGACGGCGCCCTCGATGGCCGCGCGGCTCTCCTCGCGGCCCCACAGACGCTGAACGATCCGGCGTCCCAGGGAGACCGTGGCGTCAGCGGCCGTATCGGTGGATCTGGTCAACACCGCGGTGCCGTACGCCCCCACCGCGGCCGTGATGTACGGCGTCACCTCGCCTGCGACGGCCAGAGCATCCATGATGTGTCCCCCTTGCCCAGCACCCTCGGATAGCCGGAATCATGGCACGGAAGCGGCCCGCCATCCATCTCGCCCCTGGGGAACGGCCGGACCCTTTCCCCGTCTCCACACGCCGCCGCGAACAGCTCCGGCGGGTGTCCGCCGGCAGCGCCGCATCCAGCGCCTTCTCCCCGTCGCGGGACGGCCGGACCGCGTGCGGCTCCGTCTTCCACCGCTCCATCGGCGGCTGCGGCCGTGCCGCGTGAATCCACTCCCCCAGGTGGAGCGCCGCCGGATCCTCGTCCGCCCCGGAGCCGGTCCGCGAGCCGGCGCGGGATCCCCCGTGGCCCACAGCGAAAGGGCCCGTACGACCGAAGTCGTACGGGCCCTTCACAGGTTGCTCCGAGGAGCTACCAGGTCGGACCGGACCATGAGATCCGATCAGATCAGCAATTACTTGTTGATCTTGGTGACCTGGCCGGCGCCGACGGTCCGGCCACCCTCACGGATGGCGAACTTGAGGCCCTCCTCCATGGCGACGGGCTGGATCAGCTCGACCGTCATGACGGTGTTGTCGCCCGGCATGACCATCTCGGTGCCCTCGGGGAGGGTCACGACGCCGGTCACGTCCGTGGTACGGAAGTAGAACTGCGGGCGGTAGTTGTTGAAGAAGGGGGTGTGACGGCCACCCTCGTCCTTCGACAGGATGTAGGCCTGGGCCTCGAAGCTGGTGTGCGGCGTGACCGAACCCGGCTTGATGATGACCTGGCCGCGCTCGACGTCCTCGCGCTTGATGCCACGGAGGAGCAGACCGACGTTCTCACCGGCCTGGCCCTCGTCGAGCAGCTTGCGGAACATCTCGATGCCCGTGACCGTGGTGGTGGTCTTCTCGGTCTTGATACCGACGATGTCGACGGTCTCGTTGACCTTCAGGACACCACGCTCGATACGACCGGTGACGACGGTGCCACGACCGGTGATCGTGAAGACGTCCTCGATCGGCATCAGGAACGGCTTGTCGACGTCGCGCTCGGGCTGCGGGATCGACTCGTCGACGGCCTTCATCAGGTCGAGGACGGTCTTGCCCCACTCGGCGTCGCCCTCAAGGGCCTTGAGCGCCGAGACCTTGACGACCGGCAGGTCGTCGCCCGGGAACTCGTACTCGGAGAGCAGCTCACGGACCTCGAGCTCGACGAGCTCAAGGATCTCCTCGTCGTCCACCATGTCGGCCTTGTTCAGGGCGACAACGATGTACGGAACGCCGACCTGGCGGGCCAGGAGCACGTGCTCCTTGGTCTGCGGCATCGGGCCGTCGGTGGCGGCGACCACGAGGATGGCGCCGTCCATCTGCGCCGCACCCGTGATCATGTTCTTGATGTAGTCCGCGTGACCGGGGCAGTCGACGTGCGCGTAGTGACGCGACTCCGTCTGGTACTCGACGTGCGCGATCGAGATCGTGATACCGCGCTGGCGCTCCTCAGGAGCCTTGTCGATCTGGTCGAAGGCCGAGGCCTCGTTCAGGGTCGGGTACGCGTCATGCAGCACCTTGGTAATGGCGGCCGTGAGGGTCGTCTTACCGTGGTCGATGTGACCGATGGTGCCGATGTTGACGTGCGGCTTAGTCCGCTCGAACTTCGCCTTCGCCACTGGGGTCCTCCTGGAGTGGTTCTGTACGCCTTACTCATCGGCGCCAGGTGATCTTTGCTGGGATACCGGGGCCCGGGACCCCACGCCGCATGGGCTGCGGCGGGGAACCCCAGGGCTTGCCGGTGACAAGCCTAAAGCGTGGACTCGGTCGAGTTACTCGCCCTTGGCCTTCGCGATGATCTCCTCGGCGACGTTCCGGGGAACCTCGGCGTAGGAGTCGAACTGCATCGAGTAGCTTGCGCGACCCGAGGTCTTGCTGCGGAGGTCTCCGACGTAGCCGAACATCTCCGAAAGCGGCACCAGACCCTTGATGACCTTGGCGTTCGCCCGGTCCTCCATGGACTGGATCTGCCCACGACGGGAGTTGATGTCGCCGATCACATCGCCCATGTAGTCCTCGGGCGTGGTGACCTCGACGGACATCATCGGCTCAAGGAGTACGGGAGACGCCTTGCGGGCGGCTTCCTTGAACGCCTGCGAACCGGCGATCTTGAAGGCCAGCTCGGAGGAGTCGACCTCGTGGTAGCCACCGTCGAGCAGCGTCAGGCGCACGCCGGTCATCTCGTAACCGGCCAGGATGCCGAACTGCATGGCCTCCTGCGCACCGGCGTCCACCGAAGGGATGTACTCCTTCGGGATACGCCCACCGGTGACCTTGTTCACGAACTCGTACGGGACGTCGCCGTCCGTAATGGGCTCGACCATGATCTGCACCTTGGCGAACTGCCCGGTGCCACCGGTCTGCTTCTTGTGCGTGTAGTCCACGCGCTCGACGGTCTTGCGGATCGTCTCACGGTAGGCGACCTGCGGCTTGCCGACGTTCGCCTCGACGCGGAACTCGCGCCGCATGCGGTCGACCAGCACCTCAAGGTGGAGCTCGCCCATACCGCCGATGACGGTCTGGCCGGTCTCCTCGTTGCTGTGCACCTGGAAGGAGGGGTCCTCCTCCGCGAGCCGCTGGATGGCCACACCCAGCTTCTCCTGGTCACCCTTGGACTTGGGCTCGATCGCGACCTCGATCACCGGCGCCGGGAAGTCCATGGACTCCAGGATCACCGGGTTCTTGTCGTCGCACAGCGTCTCACCGGTGGTGGTCTGCTTCAGGCCCATGACGGCGACGATGTCGCCGGCGCCCACCGACTCGATCTCCTCACGCTTGTTCGCGTGCATACGGTAGATCTTGCCGATGCGCTCCTTGCGGCCCTTCACGGAGTTCAGCACCGCGGTGCCGGACTCCAGACGGCCGGAGTACACCCGGACGAAGGTGAGCTTGCCGAGGTGCGGGTCGCTCATGATCTTGAACGCCAGCGCCGACAGCGGCTCGTCGAAGGAGGGCTTGCGCGTGATCTCCTTCTCCGGGTCCTTGACGTCGTGGCCGACGATGCCCTCGACGTCCAGCGGAGTCGGCAGGTAACGCACGACCGCGTCGAGCAGGGGCTGGACGCCCTTGTTCTTGAACGCGGTACCGCAGAACACCGGGGTGATGGTCACACCGTCGGACTTGCCCGACGCGATGGTGATACGGCGGATCGCCGCGTAGAGCTGCTCCACGGTGGGCTCGACGCCCTCCAGGTACAGCTCCATCAGCTCGTCGTCGTTCTCCGAGACGACCTCGAGCAGCTTGCCGCGCCACTCCTCGGCCGCCTCGGTGTGCGTGGCCGGGATGTCGACAACGTCGTACATCTCGCCCTTGGCCGCCTCGGCGGACCAGACAAAGGCCTTCATCGTCACGAGGTCGACGACGCCCTTGAAGTCCATCTCGGCACCGATCGGAAGCTGCATCACGATCGGGATGGCGCCGAGGCGGTCCGCGATCATGTCGACGCAGCGGTGGAACTCCGCGCCGGTCCGGTCGAGCTTGTTGACGAAGCAGATGCGGGGCACGCCGTAACGGTCGGCCTGCCGCCATACGGTCTCGGACTGCGGCTCCACACCGGCGACACCGTCGAACACGGTGACGGCACCGTCGAGGACGCGGAGCGAACGCTCCACCTCGACCGTGAAGTCCACGTGACCCGGGGTGTCGATGATGTTGATGGTGTGGTCGACGTCGTCGAGCGGCCAGTGGCAGGTCGTCGCGGCGGACGTGATCGTGATGCCGCGCTCCTGCTCCTGCTCCATCCAGTCCATCGTGGCAGCGCCGTCGTGGACCTCACCGATCTTGTAGCTCACACCGGTGTAGAACAGGATGCGCTCGGTGGTCGTCGTCTTGCCCGCGTCGATGTGGGCCATGATCCCGATGTTGCGGACCTTGGCCAGGTCAAGCGAAGTGGTGGCCATAAGGCTCAATCTTCTCTCGGTCTCGATGTGGGGAGCGACTACCAGCGGTAGTGCGCGAAGGCCTTGTTGGACTCGGCCATCTTGTGCGTGTCCTCGCGCTTCTTGACCGAGGCGCCGAGACCGTTGGAGGCGTCGAGCAGCTCGTTCATGAGGCGTTCGGTCATCGTCTTCTCACGACGGGCGCGGGAGTAACCCACGACCCAGCGCAGGGCGAGGGTGCCGGCGCGACCGGGCTTGACCTCGATCGGCACCTGGTAGGTGGCGCCACCGACGCGGCGGGACTTGACCTCAAGCGTGGGCTTGACGTTCTCCAGCGCGCGCTTCAGCGTGATGACCGGGTCGTTGCCGGTCTTCTCGCGGAGGCCTTCCATGGCGCCGTAGACGATCCGCTCGGCGGTGGAACGCTTGCCGTTGAGCAGAAGCTTGTTGATCAGTGACGTGACAAGAGGAGAACCATAGACCGGGTCGATGATGACCGGGCGCTTCGTGGCGGGGCCCTTACGAGGCATTCTTACTTCTCCTTCTTGGCGCCGTAGCGGCTGCGGGCCTGCTTGCGGTTCTTGACACCCTGGGTGTCGAGGGAACCGCGAATGATCTTGTAACGAACACCCGGCAGGTCCTTCACACGGCCACCACGCACGAGCACGATCGAGTGCTCCTGCAGGTTGTGTCCCTCACCCGGAATGTAGGCCGTGACCTCGATGCCGGAGGTCAGACGCACACGCGCGACCTTCCGGAGGGCCGAGTTCGGCTTCTTCGGGGTGGTCGTGAAGACACGCGTGCAGACGCCACGACGCTGAGGGGATCCCTCAAGAGCGGGCGTCTTGTTCTTCTCGACCTTGTCCTGCCGGCCCTTCCGGACCAGCTGCTGGATCGTAGGCACTACTTCTCCGGTTTCTGTGTGCCGTTAGTGGAACTAACCTGGAACACCACCGACCCACGCGGTCGGGTGTGTCGAATACTGCAAAGCCCTCGCCGAAAGCGAGGAAGGCGCAGATTGCGGTGGCCCGTACTCGAACTCCTCGTGCGGCTGAGGACACGCACAGGAGCCCAGGCACACCCCAGGCACAAGGTCTGAGCGTACCTACCTCATCGACTCCGGTCAAAACAAATGCCCACGCACGGGACGCGCCCGGGACGGCCCTCGCGACCTGGCCCGATTCAGCCATCCGGACGGGCCGGGGACGGACCCTCGGGATCACACTCCCTGGCCTGCTCCCGCGCCTGGTCCCGGGTGGGCGTCGGCTCACCGGCGGGACCGCGCCGCGCCCGCCTGCCCAGGCTACGGGGAGAGCCGAGCCGGGGGATGGTGGGCACCCGCGAGCCGGGGTTCTTGGGTACGAGACCGGCGGTGGCGGGGCGGGAGACGTCCGCGCGGGGCGGTAGCGCCTCCGACGGAGCCGGGTCCGGGTCAGCGTCCGGGGCCGGGGCCGCGTCCGGGGCCGGGGCCGCGTCCGGCTGGGCGTCGTCGAGGGGGGCGAGGGGTACGTCGCCGGGCGGGGGCGCCGCGGGGGCCGGTTCCGCGTTCCCCCGATGGACCAGCCTCAGCCGCGGCGGCGGACCCGGCCGGGCACCCGCCCGCTCACGCCCGGCCTCGTACGTGGCCATGGCGTCGCGCCAGCCGTCCGCGTACGCCGCGATCTCCCGCTCCCCCAGCTCGTCGCGCGACACGACCAGGAGGTCTTCCGGCGCATGGTGCTCCAGGTGCTCGTGGAGCCGGGCCAGCAGGCCCTGGCGATCGAGCGGCGGGTCGGCCGGCCCGGCACGCTCGGAGGAACCGGAGGGCCCGGAGGACTCCGGCGACTCCGGCAGCCCGGGCGACGGCGGTGCCGACGGCGGCAGCGGCCCGGGGGCTTGCGAAGGCTGGTGATCATCGGACGGTGCCGACGGGGTCGAGGATGCCGACGGACCCGGTGAGCCAGGCGGATCCGGCGAATTCGACGGTGCCGGCGGAGTCGGCGGCTTCACGCGGTCGGCCGCGCCCCGCCCCCGCCTACCGGCACGCCGCTGCCGGGTCTTCTCCTCCCCCTCGGCCACGCACCGTCCCTCTTTCGCGTCGCGCGTCAGCCGCCCCCGTCGGTCGCGTCGGCCACACGGGCCGCGACCGACGGCACCCCCTGGGGGACTGACCTCCGCGTCCGTGCAGCGCAGGCCGAATCACCCTACTACCCGACCATGGCCAGGAGGGAGGGCGGATCGGGACGCTCCCGAGCCGGGGCACGGCGCCCGCCCGGCCCGGGTTCACTCCGAGGCGAGCGGCGTCCGGTCCGCGCCGCGGGCCGCCGGGGGCGGCAGGAACTGCCCGGCGATCCGGATGAACATCTCCCGCTGCTCCTCCGGCACGCCGAGCCCGATCGCGGCCTCCTCGATGGTGAGCCGCCGCACCTCGTAAGGACCGGCCCCCGCCCCGTCGGAAAGCTGCCGCGCATCCGGCAGCGGCAGGTCGCTCTCGGTCAGCCGGCCGGAGCGGATCAGCATGTCGCGGACCGGAACCCCGAGCACGCGCGCGAGCCGCCGGGTCGTCTCCAGGTCCGGCATGCTCTGGCGGTGCAGAAGCCGGGTGATGGCCGCTCGGTGCACGCCGGCCTCGTCGGCCAGCCGGGACTTGCCTCCGCCACGCGGACTGTCGATGTCGAAGCCGCGGCGACGGATCAGCTCTTCGACCCAGGCGGCGAACTGATCAAGGTCACTGGTGGTCATGGGTGGGGCGCCTCCCTCCGAAGCCGAACCAGCGTATCGCGCTTGCGCGCACGGAATTATGCACGAGTAAGACGCCAAGTGTGCGGATTCGGCAAAGACCTCCCCCCTTGATGCGTCGCCACCGAATCACCACCGCCACGGGAACTCACCCCCAAAGATGATTGCGCGCGAGCGCGCAACGTGTCAGTGTCGGTGTCGCGACACGGAGTGACCATGAGGTCACCGTCCAGTCGCGGGGCCCGGGGCCGCCTGTCCGGATCCGCACGCCCGGACCCCTCCGCCCGGATCCGTACACCCGGATCCGTACACCCGGATCCGTACGCCGGGATGCATCCGCCCGGATCCATCCGCCCGGCCCTGTCCGCCCGGACCTGCCACCCGGACCCGTCTGCCCTGGGAGAGCGCCCATGCCCGTCACCAGCCGCACCACCAGCCGTGACGAAACCCCCGGCCGCCACGCCGCCTCCACCCCCGACGCCCACCCGGGCAGGCCAGCGGCCGACGCCGCCGCCCGCTGGCTGGATGTGCTGATACGTCAGTACCCGGAGTTGCTGACCGAGCTGATCCCCGGAGCCGTCACCGGCCCTGCCACCACCACGGCCGGTGACCACCCGCACCGCACCCCGGGCCAACTCGCCGCCGACTCCGAACGCTTCCGCGCCGAGCGCGCGGACGCCCTGCTCGTCGAGCAGCGCCACGGCCTCGCCGTCCCCGGCCACTCCACCGCCCCACTGCGGCTGCACATCTCGGACGCGATCCGCGACATCACCGACGGAGTCGTCGAACTGGAGGAGGCCGTCCACGACAAGCTGGGCCTCGGCCGCCCCCGCCGCGCGCCGGTGCCCGAGCGACTGGGGCGGCTGGCCCGGCTGCTGGACCGTATCGCCGCCCATCGGGTCCTCGCGGCGCACGTACGGGACGAGACCCGCCGCATGGCCCGGCGCTGCGGACGCGCGCTCGGCGACACGGAACCGATGGCGCGGGTGGGGGGCCGCTGCCCGTGGTGCGATTCGGTGTCCCTGCGCGCGTTCCCGTCCCGAGGGGCGGTGCTCTGCGTCAACCCGGCCTGCCGGTGCGACGCCGGGGAGTGCGACTGCCGTACGGATCCGGCCTACCGGCACCTCTGGGAGCGGGACTCCTGGGCGCGGCTCGCGGCCTCGACGGGCGGCGACGCGCGGGAGATGGCCGAAGCCGTGTCGGAGGACCCGGCGGACGGGACCGTGCGGTGAACGCTTCCACCACGCCACTGATCACGGGCGCACTGGCGGCCGGCGAGGTCGAGGTGGCCCCGGCGACCATCCGCAAGTGGGTCCAGCTCGGCCATCTCACCCCGGCGGGGAGCCAGGGCCGTGCCCTGCTCTACCGGCTGGAAGACGTGTTCGCCGCGGAACGCGCGGCGCGCGGACGCCGGCCGACGCCGACGCCGACGCGCTGACCACGGCCCGAACCCCCGCCCCGAACCTCCGCTCCGAACGAGCAAGTCCGGCCGGCCGCCCTCATCACCTCGCCACAGCGCGGGGGAGGGCGGCCGGCTCTTTCGCGTGGACGGGTCAGAGCGCCGCGCGCCCACGCGGCCCTTCGGGCTCCCCGGCGGGAACCGAGTCCGCACGAGGAGGCTCGGGCGTCCCCGTACCGAGGAGAGTGACGGCCTCCTGCCAGCCGCCGGCGAATCCGCGCACCTCCGCCTCGACGGCGACACGGGCCCCCACCTTCACGGCCACCGCCGTGAGCGTCCGGGCCATCTCACCGGTGTACGTACCGGATTCACCCGCCTCGGCCGCCACCTCCACGACCACGGCGACGATCTCACTCAGCCGCTGCTGCGCATCGCTCTCGTGCTCCCCGCTCATCTCACCGCCACCTTCTCGAATACATGTTCGATACGCAGCGTATCGCCCGCAAGCCCTGAGTGACCACCGCGAACCGGATCGATTCCGGACCGTCACTAATTGCGCGCCCACGCGCACTAGTTGCGCTCTCGCTCGACATGGATCACAATGGGTGCAGCGGCGGAGCTGTGCCCACCTCCCTCCGGGGTGCAGCTCCGCCGCTGGCGTACCCGGGGCCCATGGCTCCGGCCACAGGCCCGACCCCTACGAACTGGAGTGATATGCCGTCATGAGCACTCCCCCGAGCACGTTTCCCGACGTGGAGGCCATCGTCGTGGAACTCCTCTCCGACCGGCCGGAACTGGCCGACGCCACGGTGGACGAGACCCCGCCGCCCGGCTTCGACGGCACCCAGAAGGCCGTGATCGTCTCGCGCCGGGGCGGCGCCTGGATCGACGATCTCCATCTGGATCTGCCGCTGATCGAACTGGAGTGCTACGGGCCGGACAAGCCCACGGCCCACCTCCTGGCCAACGCGGCCCGGGCCGAACTCCTCAAGGCACGCGGCACCCGGTACGGCCCCACGACGATCACCGATGTCGTGGAGGCGGACGGACCGCGCTGGCTGCCCGAATACCTCTACCCGGCGGCGAACCGCTACCTCTGCGTCATGCGGTTCTCGATGCGTACGGACTGACCCCGGCGCCCCGGAGGCCCACTGCGGGCCCCCGTACGCCCCGTACGCCCCACAGACAAGGCCCTGCCGATCCGGCGGGGCCTTTGCCGTACCCACGGCAGCACCACCCGTCCCGGCACCACCACCTCACGCACCACACCTCACCAAGGAGCCCTCATGGCATCTGCGAACGACTCCTCCCAGATCCGTATCGCCGGCACCGGCCGCCTCTTCGTCGCCGCGGCGGGCGCGAGCGCGCCGGCCAACTTCGCGACCGACTGGGACCCCCAGGTGTGGAAGGACCTGGGCTACACCTCCACCGACGGCGTCACCTTCGCCAAGAAGGACAAGCTGGACCCGGTCGAGACCTGGCAGTCCGTCAGCCCGGCCCGCTTCATCTACGCGGACCGCGACCTGACCCTGAAGTTCTCGATGCTCCAGTTCAACGAGGCGACCCTGCCGTTCTTCATGGGCGGCGACGCCGTGGAGCCGGTGGCCAGCGCGGAGGGCGTCTTCTCGTACGCCATCCCGGACGGCCCGCAGTTCGACGAGCGCGCCCTCGGCCTGGAGTTCACCGACGGTACGGACGTGACGTACCGCTTCGTCATCCCGCGCGGCCAGGTCACCGCGTCGGACGACATCAAGCTGGCCCGCAAGGCCGCGGCGCTGCTCGGCGTCACCTTCACCGCGCTCGCCGCGAAGGAGGGTGAGCCGCTGGCCACCTTCCTGATGAAGGACCCGGCGTACGCGTCGCCGGTGGCCTGAGAACCCGGGGGCGGGGCCCGACCGGGGCCGGCCCCCCCCCCCCCCCCCCCCCCCCCCCCCCCCCCAGCCGCCGCACCCCCCCGGGGCCAAAACAGAAAACCACCCCCGCCCGGGGCCCCCGCGCGC
>NZ_JBHZEJ010000026.1:0-74970 GCF_042756365.1 Streptomyces sp. NPDC059092 | reverse complement strand
TTGTGATTTGTTTATGTGTCAGGCGTGGAGGTCGAATTCTGGGTGGGCCACCCGACCGGCCCCGCCCTCGCCCCAACCGCCCCATCCCACCCCCTCATCGGCAGGAGACACCCATGGCGACTTCCTTCAACGTCAACGCGGCGCGGGCCCAGCGCCTCGAAGCGCTCGGCCGCACCTGGTCGTTCGAGCTGGACGACGACACCTTCGAACTCCCCACCGAACTGAGCCGCGCCACCGCGAAGGCTCTGCGCGACCTGGACGACAACGACGTCGACGGGCTGCTGGGACTCCTCCTGGGCGAACAGCAGTTCATCCGCTTCGCCCGGCACGACATCACCGTCCAGGACATCGCGGCGATCCTGGAGGCGTACGGCAAGGAGACCGGGCTCGGCCTGGGGGAAGGCTGAGCCTCGTCGCGTTCGTGGAAGAACACGCCGAGGCCCTCGAAGCCGACCTCCTCCGGCACTACGGCGTGGACCTGCTCGACTGGCACCGCGGCCGGCTCACCAGCCGCCGGCTCGCGGTGCTGGTCAAGCACATGCCACGCGACAGCGCCCTGACCCTGGAACTCCACGGCGAGGAAGCCGAATGGTCGGTCACCGACCACCTCCTCGCCGCCGCGGTCGACCACCTGGCCGCCGCCAACTGGATGTTCGCCACGGTCAACACCGACGAATCCGCCGACGCCCCGGACCCCCCGCTCCCGGTCCCCCGCCCGGGCGACCCCGCCAGCAGCCCGGAGAGCAGCGGAATCGCCGAAAACCCACAGCGGGCCGCCTCCGGAACGGGTACCCCTTCCCGCGGCGACCTGGCCCGTTTCTTCACCTGAGGGCAATAGCACGCAGAGCTTCAAACCGGCCGAAACTTCCGGATTGATTCGCCCGATTCACTCAGCCTCACCGATCAAATGGCATCCAGCACGAGCGTCACTGCGGCAAAGTCGAGCATAACCGCCGTAAGCGCGGCCGCAATGAACTCCACACGTTTCAACGGAGCAACTTCCGACCTGATCGGTCGACGCGGATCGTAAATCACTTTCACCGGAGCACCTACCTCCGCGCCCCCTCCCCGAAATCCACTCGAACTCGTGCGAAGCACACCGTCGGCATCGATGAATTCGGCCACGGTTTTCACGCCGGACGTTGATGAACTCCATTCGAGGCGGACACAAATACCGTCAGCAGCAACCCCTCTGATAAACAACACACCTCGATCTCTCGCATAAAAAGTGAGCAAGATGCCAATAACACCACAAATAAGAGCAGCCATAGAACCACCTTCCAGCGCCGGCCCCACTCACCACAAGGGGGTCGACACGCAGAATACAGAAACCCAAAACACACACAAGCGGCAAAGGATGACAAATGACCGATGCCACCACCTCGCATCCGGGAAATGAAGCAGAGTTCATAACTCGACAGAACCTTGAAACGCGTTTGGCGAACTTCAAAACGGCACTGGAAGGGGAAAGCTCAGGGATCGTCCAGTCGTGGGCGGAGTCCAGGGGGCTCCCTGAGGTCAGCTGGAGCGAGTCGCACCAAGACGTCTACTTCAGCACGCAATGGGTGAAGTTCGATTTGGAACCGCTCGCCTTCACTCCTTCCGGAATAACATTCATGGGGAAGGACATACTTAAAACAGAGGATTTCTATTCATACCTGGGCGATAAATTTGGTGAATACCGCCAGCGTTCACAAGATGCCCAACCGGCCCGCCCGGAAGGCAGACAGAGTTCGAATTCTTCACCCCGATCCCCCGAAAGCATGCTTGCCCAAATTGAGGGCGACATCCAACGGAGAGGGGTAGCGCTACGCCAGGCAGAACGGATGGCCCGAAACGTACAGGGGGAACAGCGCCGAATATTCGAGTCAATGGCGAACGTACGGCGAAACGAGCTACGAGGCCTCGAAGCGGGGTTGACTGCCGTATCCAGAGAGCTTGCCGACTGACCCCGGAGAAATGCCATCCAACCATAATGCAGCACCGCAAGGCGAAGATCTTGACGGGCTGGAAACATCAGAGCAGACAGTTCGGGTCGCACTCGATTTCACTCGCCCCTCCGGAGGGCATCCGCCAAGGATTTCACTTTCGCCGACAACGTTGCGCAGAGCCCGCACCACTCCGCAGATTCTGGAATTGGACACGCATGGCCGACAGTCCGCGACATATTGGTGCGGAGAGTCAGGACGATCGATGAAGGACTGGGCAGAAGAGATGCCCCCGACATCAAGCCGACCGACCGATTGGAGAATCCATGTCATTGGTCAGCTCCCTCAACAGAGCATCGGCGTCTCTGAGAAGTCTCAAGACGCAGGCCGACGCCGCCGGCCGGGCTGCCGGAACCCTTCAGGGCAAGGCGCAGTCCAGCAGCCGTGAGATCGGCAGGATCAAGTCCTCCGCCCAGTCCTCCGCCCGCGAGCTGAGCACCCTCAGGACCAGGGCCGACAGTGCCGCCAAGTCGCTCACCAAGGCCGGGCAGGCCGGGCAGAAGGGTGGGACTCAGGTCGGGAAGTTCAAGTCCGGGGCCGACAAGGCGTCCAAGGGCATGAACGGGCTGAACAAGTCCATGAAAGGCAACCTCATCGGCGTGCTGCTCGGGCTGCTCGCGCCGTTGATCGAGAAGGTGGTCGAGACCGCCGCCCGCTCGAAGACGATGCAGAAGGTCATGAAGACCGCCTTCGACGCCATCAAGAAGGTCATCAGCGCCGTCATGAAGGCGATCGGCCCGATCATGAAGAAGGCCGGCGCGCTGATCAAGTCGGTCTGGAACGGGATCAAGTCCGCGGTCTCCACCGTCGTGAAGGCCGTCGGCACGGTCATCAGGACGTACTTCAACGCCTGGAAAAAGGTCATCACCACGGTGATGAACGCCGTCAGGAGCGTGGTCTCCAGCGTCTGGAACGGCGTCAAGAAGGTCATCTCCCCCGTCGTCTCCTGGATCAGGAACGTCGTCCCGCAGGCGTTCAGCGCCGTCAAGAGCAAGCTCTCCAGCATCTGGGGCGGGCTCAAGGGCATCGCCTCCCGGGCCTTCAACTCCGTGAAGAGCGCGGTGAAGTCGCCGCTCAACGGGGTGATCGACCTCATCAACTCGGCGATCAGGAAGCTCAACGGCATCAAGGTCTCGGTCCCCGGCTGGGTCCCCGGTGTCGGCGGCAAGACCTTCGGGGTGAGCCTGCCGACCATTCCGCGGCTGGCCGAGGGCGGCATCGTCACCCCCCGGCGCGGCGGTGTGGCCGCGCTGGTCGCGGAGGCCGGGGAGGCCGAGGCCGTGCTGCCGCTGTCCAAGCTCGACCGGCTGCTGCGGCACACCGCGCGCCAGGGCAGGGCCCAGGCGTTCGGGGCCGGGGCGGTGGGCGGCGGTCTGCTCATCGAGAACTACCACGAGGCGTCGAGCAGTGACCTCCGGGAGACCGCGATGGCGCTGATGTTCCTGTCCAAGGCGCGCGGATGAGCGCCGCGGCGGCCGGCCCAGGCGCGGGGGCCGGCCGGGATCCGCTCGCCGGTACCGGACCCGCCCTCGCCTCCTTCCGTATCCAGCTCGGCCAGGGCGGTCGCGCGCTCCAGGCGCTCCGGCAGGGCGTCCAGAGGTCCGCCACCGCGGCCGGCCGGATCGCGTCCGGCGCCACCCAGGCCACGGGCGGGCTCCGGCAGGTCAAGGGGCGTGCCGAGAACGCCGGGCAGGCGCTCACCCGGGCCGGCAGATCGGCCGGGAGCGCCGGTACCCAGCTCCGTACCGGCGGCGGCAGGGCCAAGGGCGTCGCGGGGGCGCTGTCCCCCGTGGCCGCCGGCGCCGGGCTGTTCGGCGGGCTGGCGGGGAAGCTCGGTTCCGGCGCGGGCACCGTCTCCAAGATCATGGGGCCGCTCTCGGCGGGGCTCACCGTCGCCGCCGGGGCCATGACCGCCGTCAATGTCGCCCTGCGCGCCAACCCGCTGGGCTTCGTCATCGGCCTGATCACCCCGATCGCCGCCTATCTGATCGAGCTGGCCGTCACCTCGGGGACCGGTCAGCGGATCATGAAGCAGGTCTTCGACCAGGCGCTGAAGGTGATCCAGGGGATCTGGACGTTCCTGGGTCCCGTCGTGCGGCTGTACGCGAAAACCGTCTCCGCCGCCTTCACCACCGTGCGGACCATCATCGGCGGGGTCCTGAAGGCCGTCGGCCCCGCGCTCTCCCAGGGCTTCGAACGCGCCCGGAGCGCCGTCTCCACCGCGACCCGCGCCCTCACCGGCCTGATCCGTTCGGCGTGGAACGGCCTGAAGTCCGGGGTCCGGCCAGTACTGGACTGGATCATCCGGGACATCCCGCGCGGCTTCCAGCGGGTGAAGGACGCCCTGTCCCGGGCCCTGAACGGCATCGGCGGCTTCGTCACCAGCGCCATGCAGGCCCTGCTCTCCGTCATCAAGGGACCGCTCAACGGCCTGATCTCGTTCGCCAACTGGGTCATCGACGGCCTCAACAAGCTCAGCTTCTCCGTTCTCGGCAAGAAGTTCGGGGTCGATCTCCCGAAGATCCCGCAGCTCGCCGAAGGCGGTGTCGTGCTGCCCCCGGGCGGCGGCCCGCACTCCGGCGCCGTACTCCCCCTGTCCGCGCTCGACCGGCTGCGGCCCGCCGAGCCAGGGCACCGTGCCACCCCCGGCCGCTCGGCGCACCGCGCCGTCCTGCCCTGCTACCACGAGCCCGAGGGCCGCAGCGCGCAGGTCATCGCCGGGGACCTGCTGTTCCTGAACCGGACCGCCGCATGAGCCCCGGCGCCGGCACCCGCCGCACACCGCGGCGGCTACGGCTCCCCTGAGAAATGAGGTGACGGCCCATGGCCGAGACCACAACCGCGTACCAGGAAGATCCTTCCCCCGGCTCACTGATCACCCGCGACGGGCAGATCCAGTGGGCCGGACTGCTTCTCGGTCCCGGTACCCCCTTCGAGATCGATCGCGCCGGCCTCAGCGGCTGGGACGATCTGCCCGGCATCGACATCGGTGACGTGCCCCGCCCCGACCAGCACGGTTCCTGGCCCGGCTCGCGCTGGGCGCAGCCCCGGCTGATCGACGCGACCGTCTGGCTGCTGCCCGCGTCCCGTACGGGGGCCCGTGCCACCCTCGGCGAGTTCCGGTCCGGCACCCGGCTGGACGGTGCCGAGCGGTGGCTCGCGGTCCGGCTGCACGGGGAGACCCTGGCGGTACGGGCCCGGATCAGCCGGCGCGTCGTGCCGCAGGACCGTTCCTTCCAGATGAACGGCACGTCGAGGACCAGCCTCCAGTGGACCGCCACAGATCCGCGCCGCTTCGGTACGGACGAGCAGGCGGCCCGGACCGGCCTGCCCTCCGCCGAGCCGGGCGTCGACTGGCCGGACGGCGGGCTGGAGTGGCCGCTGGACTGGGGGACGGCCGGTACGAACGGCGCCCTGACCGCCGTCAACTCCGGTGACACGGCGGCCCATCCGCTGGTCGAGTTCCGCGGGCCCGTCCAGCGTCCTTCGCTGACCAGGCTGTCCGACGGGCGCCGCCTCCAGTACGACATCACGCTCGCCGCCGACGACGTCCTGACCGTGGACACCTGGACCGGGACGGTCGTCCTCAACGGCACCGCCTCGCGGCTCTACACGGCTACGGCCGCCTCGACCCCGGAGCAGTTGTTCCTCCTGGAGCCCGGCGAGACCTCGCTGGCCTTCCGCTCCGAGGACGCCGCCCCGGACCCGGCGGCGCAGGCGACCGCGCGCTGGCGCCACTCCCACTGGTGACGTACGCCCCGCAACACCCACCTCTCGCAACAGACCAGGAGACCTCATGCCCATCCGTTCCGCATGGCTGCTCAACCGCTCCGCCGACGGCACCGGCGCCACCGGTCAGTCCCGTACCGACACCCGGCTCGCCCCGCTCGGCACCATGACCCCGTCCGGCCAGCTCACCACCCGTGGCGGTGTGCTCCCCGGCTCGCCGGACGGCAAGTACGTCCTGTCCGGTCTTTACGTGTACGGGGAGTCGGCCGGGATGACCGCGACCGTCGCCTCGGGCCGTGCCGTCGTCCACAGCAGCGAGGCGGCCGGCTCCTACCCCGTCGCCGTCACCGAGTACACGCGGCTCCTGCTCGGCGACGGCGACCCGGCCAACCCCCGGGTCGACCTGGTGGTGCTGCGCGTGTACGACGGGACGCAGGACGCCGGGGAACGTACGGAGGCCGCGCTGGAGATCGTCCAGGGCCAGCCGGAGCCCAACCCGACCGCCCCGGCGATCCCGGCCGCCGCCCTCGCGCTGGCGACCGTCCGGGTCCCGGCGGGCGCCTCGGCGGGCAGCGGCGGGATCGACTGGTCCTCCGCCGTCTCCGATCTGCGCCGTACCACCGTCGCGGTCGGCGGCATCCTGCCCGAGGAGTGGGCACGCAACATCCCGGGCGCCTACCCGGGCCAGTACCGGGACATCGGTCCGGGCGGCCTCCAGCGCTGGGACGGCGCCGCCTGGCAGTCGTACCCGCCGGCGCCCCGGTGGCGGGACTGGACCCCGGTCTGGACGACGTCCACCGGGCTGGCCGCGCCTGCTTTCGGCAACACGGCGATCCAGTGCCGTTACGTGCAGATCGGGACGGTGGTGCACGGGTCGTTCGACATCGTCTTCGGCTCGACCACCCGGTTCGGCGCCGGCGCCGCCTCCACCGACAACTGGCGCTTCAGCCTGCCGGTGACCGCCGCCGCGGCCACCCAGGCCGTGGGCTTCGCCGGTCTCGTGGGGACGACCAACAAGGACCGGTACGCGGCCCGGGTCCGTATCACCAACACCAGGACCCTGGAGCTGGAGCTGGCCTCCGGGTCGCCGGGCACCGTGCCGATGCCGTACGGCGGCATCGTGGACGCGATCACCCCGTGGACCTGGGCCGCCACCATGCGGATCTCCGGCAGCTTCACCTACGAGGCGGCGGAGGAGGCCCTGTGACGCCGGCGCCGATGCCCTCGGGGGCGCTCCGGGCCCCCGGCACCGCCGTCTACCGCGCCCTGTTCTGCGATCTGCGCACCGACCAGGTGCTCGACGTACTCCCGCTCACCGACGCGAAGTTCGACGACTTCATCGGGAAGGCCGGCTCCCTCTCCGCGACCATCCCGCTGCCCGACGCGGCCCTCGCCGAACGGACCCGGGCCGCGCTGGTGCCCGGCCGTACGGCGGTCTGGCTGGAGCGCAACGGGGACATCTGGTGGGGCGGGGTGCTGTGGACCAGCACCCCGCAGATGGACGAACAGGGGCGGCTGACGGTCCAGTTCCAGGCCGGCACCTTCGACTCCTACCTGGATCACCGGATCCTCTCCGCCGATCTGGTCGGTGCGGGCACCGAGCAGTTCGACATCGTCCGGCTGCTCATCGACCACGTACAGGCGCAGCCCGGCGGCGACATCGGGATCCGGTACGGGACCGGGGCGTCCGGGGTACGGAGGGACTTCGCGTACGCCTACAGCGGGCTGGCCCGGGTCCGGGAACTCCTCGACAAGCTCTGCCAGTTCGACGACGGCTTCGAGTGGCGGATCCACTGCTACCGGGACACGGAGGGGAAACGCGTCAAACACCTGCAACTCGGCCATCCGGTGATCACAGGCGGTCGTACGGAGATCGTGCTCGACCATCCGGGTCCCGTGCACACCTACAGCCTGCCGTCGGACTCGACCGTGCAGGCCAACGTGTGGGTGGCTCGGGGTGAGTCGAGCAACAGCGACCAGTCGCAGGAGTCCGAGCCGCTGACCGTGCGCGTGGTCAGCGACGAGGACATCGCGGGCGGCTGGCCCCGGCTGGAGCAGACCTCGGACCACACCTCGGTGATCGACACGGCCGGTCTCGGCTCCCTCGCCCGCGCCGAACTCTCCCGCCATCGCGCTCCGGAGACGATTCCCGAGCTGACGGTGTGGATGGACGGCCGGATCACACCCGCGCTGATGGGCGCCCGGATCCGGCTGCGCGTCCACGACCTGTGGCACCCGGGCGGCTCGGACACCCGGTTCCGGGTCGTCGGGCTCGCGGTCAATCCTCCGCAGCGGGCGAAGCCCGAGACGGCCACGCTCTACCTGGAAGGGGTGTGACCCCGTGGCGATCATCCCCGTCGACCTGCTGGACCGGATCCGCACACTGGAGCGGCAGGTACGCGACCTGATGGGCAGCGCCAACACCCGCCCGGCGATGAACCAGATCATGGGCGGAGACGTCGTCATCGGCGACGGCGGCCGGCTGCGGGTGCGCACCGGCCAGGGCGACGACCTGCTCTACCTGGGCCGGGTCCAGCCCGACCGCGCCGAAGGGGCCCCGCAGCAGGGGCTGATGGTACGGAGGGACGACGGCTCCCTCGCCCTGACCGTCTGGACCGGCACCCCCGACACGCTGCCCGTCCAGCCCGTCCAGATCCTCGACCGCAAGGGCAATGTGGTCGTCGCCGACGACGCCCTGGGACACGGGCTGGCCCGGCCCTACGTGCCCTACCCGCTGCCGCAGCCGGTCGCCGCCGACCGCTGGGAGTCCACCGGCGCGACCGCCTGGACGACGCTGTACCGGGGTGCGGGCATCGCCCAGCACGCCCGTCTGTACTGCCGGATCGCCGCCGCGAGCGCCGGGAAGGCCGAGCTGCGACTGCTGGCGAACGGTGCCCAGGTGGGACCGGCCGGCGACGCCGGGGGGCTGGAGTTCACGGCGGTCCTGGACGTGGCGTACGACGCGGCCGTCACCTTCGAGGTGCAGGCGCGGGTCCTCACGGCGGGCGACACGGTCCGCTGCCGGCCCCTCGCCCTGTACGGCGTGCAGTCCTGACCGTACGGCTGCCCCGTACGCGCCCCGCCCTTCCCCTCATCCCCTCCCAAGGAGGTGCCCGAATGCTGCCCGAATCCATCCCCACGGTGGCCGTCACCGCGCGCTATCTGACGCCGGACGGCCACCCCATGACCGGCCAGGTCGAGTTCCGGCCGCCGGTCCTCCTCACCCACGCCGAGGCCGATCTCTTCCTCGGCGGGCCGACCCGGGCGACGCTGGACGACGAGGGCGCGATCAGGGTCGTGCTGCCCGCCACCGACGGCCCCGGCTGGAACCCTGAAGAGTGGGCCTACACCGTCACCGAGAAGCTGGCCGGCCTCTCCCGGCCGCGCACGTACCGGATCGTGCTCACCACCGGCCAGGAGAACGTCGACCTCGCCGATCTCGCCCCGGTGGACCCGTCCACCCCGAACTACGTGGCGGTACGGGGACCGGCCGGCCCCGCCGGGGAACCCGGCCCCGCGGGGCCCGCCGGCCTGCCCGGAGCCGTACGTTCCGTCAACGGGCACGGCGAGGCCGACATCGTCCTCACCCCCGGTGACGTGGCCGCCGTACCGGCCGCGTCGGCCGGGGCCCGGGGCGGTGTGGCGACCCTCGGCGCGGACGGCCTGGTGCCGCCAGGACAGCTTCCGGCAGGCTCCGGCGGGGCGGTCGCCTCGGTCAACGGCCGCACGGGCGTGGTCGTCCTCGCCGCCGCCGATGTCGGCGCCCTGGACGCGCCCGCCGCCGACCTGCGCTATCAGCCGCTGGGCGGCGCGCCGGTCACCTCCGTCAACGAACGCACGGGCGCGGTCGTCCTCGCCGCCGGTGACGTGAACGCCGTACCGGCCGGGAGCGCGGTGCTGCTCGACGGGAACCAGACGGTACGCGGCACCAAGACCTTCGCCGCCCCGCCGGCCACCACCGCCGATCCGTCCGCGGCCGACCATCTGGTCCGGCGCGGCTACCTGGACACGGTCGCCGGGGCGGGCACCTGGTCCCCGGCCGCGATGGGCTTCTCCGGCTGGGCGTTCGACCCGGCGGCGGCCTCCGGCAGCACCGTCCAGTACTGCATCAACGGCTGGGTGTATCTGATCGGGATCCCGCTCCACTCGGCCACCACCGTACGGAACGTGGTCTTCTACGTGCCCGGCTACGCCGGGACCGGCCTCAGCGCCAGCTCGTTCGCCGGGCTGTACACGGCGGCCGGGGCCCGCGTCGGTCTGACCGCCCCGCTGACCACCCCGATCAAGGCCACCGAGGGGCAGACCGTCGTCTGCCCGCTGACCAGCGCGTACAACGCCGCCGCCGGCAACTACTGGGTGGCTCTCCTGATCAACGGGCCGAACCCCAGCAACAGCGGTCCCGCCTTCATGCGGGGCTCCAGCATGGGTCAGACCCCCGGCGGGAGCGCCCGGATGCCGGGGTCGTTCATCCGCCACGGCCGGATGAACGTGACCGGCCAGACCTCGCTGCCGTCCTCCATCACCCCCTCGACCGTGATCGCCGACTCCAACGCCATCTGGGCCGCCCTGTCCTGACCCCGCCCGCCCCGACCGCCCCGCGCGTGCCCCGTACCGGCCACTTCCCGTACGGGGCACGCGCGCTCGGCCGTCCGCCTACCCGAGAGGACCCCCTCATGGCCACACCGCTCACCGCCGACCGGATGGTCACCGCCCTCCGTGCCGAGGGCGTGACCGTCGTCGAACACCCCGGCTGGCGCACCCACCACCGCAACCACAAAGGAGCCTGGGGGCCCCTGAACGGCGTGATGATCCACCACACCGTCACCAGCGGCACCACCGGCTCCGTCGCCCTCTGCTACCGCGGCCACACCGCCCTGCCCGGACCGCTCTGCCACGGCGTCATCGCCAAGGACGGCACCGTCCACCTCGTCGGCAACGGCCGCGCCAACCACGCGGGCGGCGGCGATCCGGCCGTCCTGCGGCGGGTGATCGAGGAGAACTACGGCGAACGCCCGCCCGCACCCCGCCACCACGAGGGAAGCACCGGGGCCGCCGACGGCAACGCGCGCTTCTACGGCTTCGAATGCGTCAACCTCGGCGACGGGAAGGACCCCTGGCCCACGCCCCAGCTCACCGCGATCGAGCGGGTCTCGGCCGCGATCTGCCGCGCCCACGGCTGGAGCGCGAAGAGCGTGATCGGGCATACCGAGTGGTCCGACCAGAAGATCGACCCGCGCGGATTCGCCATGGCCGGCCTGCGCGCCCGGATCGCCGCCCGGCTCGGCGCGGCGCCCGTACCCCCGACACCCGTACCCCCGACGACCACCACCCCGCGCCACCAGCCGTTCCCCGGCGCCGCGTTCTTCACCGACCGGCGCAGTTCCCCCGTGATCACCGCGATGGGCCGCCGGCTCGTCGCCGAGGGCTGCTCCGCCTACACGGTCGGCCCAGGACCCCGCTGGACCGAGACCGACCGGCGCTCGTACGCGGCCTGGCAGCGCAAGCTCGGCTTCCGCGGCGCCGACGCGGACGGCACGCCAGGCCACGCCTCGTGGACGGCGCTGAAGGTCCCGTACACCGACTGAAGGAGGGCGCCCATGACCGACACCGAATCGAACAACCCGGTCACCGTCGCCGTCGAACTGGAGCGGCTGCGGGGCACGCTGGAGGCGGGGTTCGCGCGGGCCGACGGCTCGCTCGCGCTGCTCGTCCAGCGCAGCGACCAGACCGACCGGCAGCTCGCCGACCACGAGGCGCGGCTGGACGCCCTGGAGCGCTCCCGCTGGCCGCTGGCGAACATCGCCGCGCTGACGGCCACCTGCGGACTCGCCATCGCCGCCTGGGAGCTGGCCGTACGGTAGGCCCCGTCACATCGGGAGGCAGACACGCCGGAGGGCGGCCACCCCGTACGGGATGACCGCCCTCCGTTCGCTCACGCCTTACTGGTTGTACGGACCGTAGTCGTAGTCCTCCAGCGGGACGGCCTGGCCGGAGCCCGTGCCGAACGGCGAGTAGTCGATGTCGTCGTAGCCGACGGCCGAGTACATCGCGGCCTTGGCCTCCTCGGTCGGCTCGACCCGGATGTTGCGGTAGCGGGACAGACCCGTACCGGCCGGGATGAGCTTACCGATGATGACGTTCTCCTTGAGGCCGATCAGGGAGTCCGACTTGGCGTTGATCGCCGCGTCGGTCAGGACCCTGGTCGTCTCCTGGAAGGACGCCGCCGACAGCCACGACTCGGTGGCCAGCGACGCCTTGGTGATACCCATGAGCTGCGGACGGCCGGAGGCCGGGTGGCCGCCTTCCGTGACCACACGGCGGTTCTCGGTCTCGAACTTCGACCGCTCCACCAGCTCGCCGGGCAGCAGCTCCGCGTCGCCGGACTCGATGATCGTCACGCGGCGCAGCATCTGCCGGATGATGATCTCGATGTGCTTGTCGTGGATCGACACACCCTGCGAGTTGTAGACCCGCTGGACCTCGCCGACCAGGTGGACCTGGACCGCGCGCTGACCGAGGATCCGCAGCACGTCGTGCGGGTTGGTGGCACCGACGGTGAGCTTCTGGCCCACCTGGACCTGGTCGCCCTCGCCCACGAGCAGACGGGCACGCTTCGAGATCGGGAACGGCGTCTCTTCGCTGCCGTCGTCCGGGGTGACGACGAGCTTCTTGGTCTTCTCGGTCTCCTCGATACGGACGCGGCCCGCCGCCTCCGAGATCGGGGCGACACCCTTGGGCGTACGGGCTTCGAAGAGCTCGACGACTCGGGGCAGACCCTGGGTGATGTCGTCACCGGCCACACCACCGGTGTGGAAGGTACGCATCGTGAGCTGGGTACCGGGCTCACCGATGGACTGGGCGGCGATGATGCCGACCGCCTCACCGATGTCGACCAGCTTGCCGGTGGCCAGCGAGCGGCCGTAGCAGAAGGCACAGGTGCCGACCGCGGACTCGCAGGTCAGGACCGAGCGGGTCTTGACCTCCTCGACCCCGGCGGCCACGACCGCGTCGATCAGGACATCGCCCAGGTCGACATTGGCCGGCGCGATGACCTTGCCGTCGACGACGACGTCCTCGGCGAGCATCCGCGCGTACACGGACGTCTCGACGTCCTCCGCCTTGCGCAGCACACCGTCGGCGCCGCGCTCGGCGATCCGCAGCTTCAGACCGCGGTCGGTGCCGCAGTCCTCCTCGCGGATGATGACGTCCTGCGAGACGTCCACCAGACGACGGGTCAGGTAACCCGAGTCGGCGGTACGCAGGGCGGTGTCGGCCAGACCCTTACGGGCACCGTGCGTGGAGATGAAGTACTCCAGCACGGACAGGCCTTCACGGAACGACGCCTTGATGGGACGCGGGATCGTCTCGTTCTTGGCGTTGGACACCAGACCACGCATACCGGCGATCTGACGCATCTGCATCATGTTTCCACGAGCACCCGAGTCGACCATCATGAAGATGGGGTTCGTCTTCGGGAAGTTCGCGTTCATCGCCTCGGCGACCTCGTTGGTCGCCTTGGTCCAGATCGCGATGAGCTCCTGGGTGCGCTCGTCCTTGGTGATCAGACCACGCTCGTACTGCTTCTGGACCTTCTCGTCCTGGGCCTCGTAACCCTGGACGATCGCCTTCTTCGCCTCGGGCACGACGATGTCCGAGACGGCGACGGTGACGCCGGAACGGGTCGCCCAGTGGAAGCCGGCCGCCTTCAGGTTGTCGAGCGTCGCCGCCACGATGACCTTCGGGTAGCGCTCGGCCAGGTCGTTGACGATCTCGGAGAGCTGCTTCTTGCCCACCGAGTAGTCGACGAACGGGTAGTCCTCGGGCAGCAGCTCGTTGAAGAGCGCGCGGCCCAGGGTCGTACGCAGCCGGAACGGGTCGCCCTGCTGCCACTCGACCGCGGTGCCGTCGGTGTCGGCCTCCTCGGAGACCGGCGGGGTCCAGCCGCGCGGCGGGATGGTGCCCACCGGGAAGCGGATGTCGACCTTCGCCTGGAGCGAGAGCTCCCGGTTGTCGAACGCCATGGTCGCCTCGGCGCTGGAGCCGAAGGACCGGCCCTCGCCGATGACCTTGCGCTCCTCCTCGTCCGTGGTGAGGAAGAAGAGGCCGAGCACCATGTCCTGGGTGGGCATGGTGACCGGACGGCCGTCGGCCGGCTTGAGGATGTTGTTCGAGGACAGCATCAGGATGCGGGCCTCGGCCTGCGCCTCCGCGGAGAGCGGCAGGTGGACGGCCATCTGGTCACCGTCGAAGTCCGCGTTGAACGCGGTGCAGACGAGCGGGTGGATCTGGATGGCCTTGCCCTCGACGAGCTGCGGCTCGAACGCCTGGATACCCAGACGGTGCAGGGTCGGCGCACGGTTCAGCAGCACCGGGTGCTCGGCGATGACCTCTTCGAGCACGTCGTACACGACCGTACGGCCGCGCTCGACCATGCGCTTCGCCGACTTGATGTTCTGCGCGTGGTTCAGGTCCACCAGGCGCTTCATCACGAACGGCTTGAAGAGCTCCAGCGCCATGGCCTTCGGCAGACCGCACTGGTGCAGCTTGAGCTGCGGGCCGACGACGATCACGGAACGCGCCGAGTAGTCGACACGCTTGCCGAGCAGGTTCTGACGGAAACGGCCCTGCTTGCCCTTGAGCATGTCGCTCAGGGACTTCAGCGGGCGGTTACCGGGACCGGTGACCGGACGGCCGCGGCGGCCGTTGTCGAACAGCGCGTCGACGGCCTCCTGGAGCATCCGCTTCTCGTTGTTCACGATGATCTCGGGGGCACCGAGGTCGAGAAGACGCTTGAGGCGGTTGTTCCGGTTGATCACACGGCGGTACAGGTCGTTCAGGTCGGAGGTCGCGAAGCGGCCACCGTCGAGCTGCACCATCGGACGCAGGTCCGGCGGGATCACCGGCACGCAGTCCAGCACCATGCCCTTGGGGCTGTTGCTGGTCTGCAGGAACGCGGAGACGACCTTGAGGCGCTTGAGCGCACGGGTCTTCTTCTGTCCCTTGCCGGTACGGATGATCTCGCGGAGGCGCTCGGCCTCCTCGTCCAGGTCGAAGGACTCCAGGCGCTTCTGCAGCGCGGCGGCGCCCATCGAACCGTCGAAGTAGGTGCCGAAGCGGTCACGCAGCTCGCGGTAGAGCAGCTCGTCGCCCTCCAGGTCCTGGACCTTGAGGTTCTTGAAGCGGTTCCACACCTCGTCGAGACGGTCGATCTCGCGCTGCGCGCGGTCCCGGAGCTGCTTCATCTCGCGCTCGGCGCCTTCGCGCACCTTGCGGCGAACGTCGGCCTTGGCGCCCTCGGCCTCCAGCTCGGCCAGGTCGGTCTCAAGCTTCTTGGCGCGGGCTTCGAGGTCGGAGTCGCGGCGGTTCTCGGTCTGCTGACGCTCGACGGAGACGTGTGCCTCCAGCGACGGCAGATCGCGCGTACGGCGCTCCTCGTCCACGAACGTGATCATGTACGCGGCGAAGTAGATGACCTTTTCGAGGTCCTTCGGCGCGAGGTCGAGCAGGTACCCGAGGCGCGAGGGCACGCCCTTGAAGTACCAGATGTGGGTGACGGGCGCGGCCAGCTCAATGTGGCCCATCCGCTCACGGCGCACCTTGGCGCGCGTGACTTCCACGCCACAGCGCTCACAGATGATGCCCTTGAAGCGGACACGCTTGTACTTGCCGCAGTAGCACTCCCAGTCCCGGGTCGGACCGAAGATCTTCTCGCAGAAGAGTCCGTCCTTTTCGGGCTTGAGCGTGCGGTAGTTGATGGTCTCCGGCTTCTTCACTTCGCCGTGCGACCAGGTCCGGATGTCGTCCGCGGTGGCAAGGCCGATCCGCAGCTCGTCGAAGAAGTTGACGTCGAGCACTTGTCGTCAATCCCTCTTTCGGGGGTTCGAGCCCCTCGCGTCAGCGAGTAGATGGGGCACTTCAGCAATGGTCTGAACGGGTCCGGGGAGAGCCGGCCGGATCGGGGATCCGGCCGGCGAACCCGTCAGACCTCTTCGACGCTGCTCGGCTCGCGCCGGGACAGGTCGATACCGAGCTCCTCCGCCGCGCGGAAGACGTCCTCGTCCGTGTCGCGCATCTCGATGGACATGCCGTCCGAGGACAGCACCTCCACGTTGAGGCAGAGCGACTGCATTTCCTTGATGAGCACCTTGAAGGACTCGGGAATGCCGGGCTCAGGGATGTTCTCGCCCTTGACGATGGCCTCGTAGACCTTCACGCGGCCGGTCACGTCGTCGGACTTGATCGTCAGCAGTTCCTGGAGGGCGTAAGCGGCGCCGTAAGCCTCCAGCGCCCACACCTCCATCTCACCGAAGCGCTGACCACCGAACTGAGCCTTACCACCCAGCGGCTGCTGGGTGATCATCGAGTACGGGCCGGTCGAGCGGGCGTGCAGCTTGTCGTCGACCAGGTGGTGGAGCTTGAGGATGTACATGTACCCGATCGAGATCGGGTCGGGGAACGGCTCACCGGAGCGGCCGTCGAACATCCGGGCCTTACCGGAGCCCTTGACCATCCGCTCGCCGTCGCGGTTCGGGATCGTCGACTCGAAGAGACCCGAGATCTCGTCCTCGCGGGCGCCGTCGAAGACCGGGGTGGCGACGTTGGTACCGGGCGCGACGTCGTCGGCACCGATGACCTTCAGCCGCTCCATCCACTCCTCGTTGCCCTCGACCTTCCAGCCCTGGCTGGCGAGCCAGCCGAGGTGGATCTCCAGGACCTGTCCCGGGTTCATTCGGGACGGGACACCCAGCGGGTTGAGGATGATGTCGACCGGGGTGCCGTCCTCCAGGAACGGCATGTCCTCGATCGGCAGGATCTTCGAGATGACGCCCTTGTTGCCGTGACGGCCGGCGAGCTTGTCGCCGTCCGTGATCTTGCGCTTCTGGGCGACGTAGACGCGGACGAGCTGGTTGACGCCGGGCGGCAGCTCGTCGCCCTCCTCACGGTCGAAGACGCGGACGCCGATGACCTTGCCGACCTCGCCGTGCGGCACCTTCAGCGAGGTGTCGCGGACCTCACGGGCCTTCTCGCCGAAGATCGCGCGGAGCAGGCGCTCCTCCGGGGTCAGCTCGGTCTCGCCCTTGGGCGTGACCTTGCCGACCAGGATGTCCCCGGCGACGACCTCGGCACCGATACGGATGATGCCGCGCTCGTCGAGGTCCGCGAGGACCTCCTCGGAGACGTTCGGGATGTCCCGGGTGATCTCCTCGGGGCCGAGCTTGGTGTCCCGGGCGTCGACCTCGTGCTCCTCGATGTGGATCGAGGAGAGGACGTCGTCCTGGACCAGCCGCTGGCTGAGGATGATCGCGTCTTCGTAGTTGTGGCCCTCCCACGGCATGAACGCCACGAGGAGGTTCTTGCCGAGCGCCATCTCACCCTGCTGGGTGGCGGGCCCGTCGGCGAGGACCTGGCTCTCGATGACCCGGTCGCCCTCGTTGACGACAACCTTCTGGTTGACCGAGGTGCCCTGGTTGGAGCGGGAGAACTTGGCGATGCGGTACGTGGTGTACGTACCGTCGTCGTTGGCGACGGTGATGTAGTCCGCGGATACCTCCTGGACCACACCTTCCTTCTCCGCCTTGACGACGTCACCGGCGTCGACCGCGCAGCGGTACTCCATGCCGGTGCCGACGAGCGGCGCCTCGGACGTGATCAGGGGCACGGCCTGACGCATCATGTTCGCGCCCATGAGGGCACGGTTGGCGTCGTCGTGCTCCAGGAACGGGATCATCGCGGTCGCGACCGACACCATCTGGCGCGGCGAGACGTCCATGTAGTCGACGTCGTCGCCGGGGATGTAGTCGACCTCGCCGCCACGACGGCGGACCAGCACGCGGGGCTCCGTGAAACGCATCTCCTCGGAGAGCGTCGCGTTGGCCTGCGCGATGACGAAGCGGTCTTCCTCGTCGGCGGTCAGGTAGTCGACGTCGTCGGTGACGACACCTTCGACGACCTTGCGGTACGGCGTCTCCACGAAGCCGAACGCGTTGACCCGGCCGTACGAGGCGAGCGAGCCGATCAGGCCGATGTTCGGGCCTTCAGGGGTCTCGATCGGGCACATGCGGCCGTAGTGCGACGGGTGCACGTCACGGACCTCGAAGCCGGCGCGCTCACGCGAGAGACCACCCGGGCCGAGCGCCGACAGGCGGCGCTTGTGGGTGAGCCCCGAGAGCGGGTTGTTCTGGTCCATGAACTGCGACAGCTGGCTGGTGCCGAAGAACTCCTTGATGGAGGCGACGACCGGCCGGATGTTGATCAGGGTCTGCGGCGTGATCGCCTCGACGTCCTGGGTCGTCATGCGCTCACGCACGACGCGCTCCATCCTCGCCAGGCCCGTACGGACCTGGTTCTGGATGAGCTCGCCCACGTTCCGCAGACGACGGTTGCCGAAGTGGTCGATGTCGTCGGTCTCGACGACGATCTGGGTGCCGTTCTCGCCGACCGTCTCGGTCTCGCCGGCGTGCAGCTTGACCAGGTACTTGATGGTCGCGATGACGTCGTCGGTGGTGAGGACGCCGGCGTCCAGCGGCTCGTCCGCGCCGAGCTTCTTGTTCACCTTGTAGCGGCCGACCTTCGCGAGGTCGTAACGCTTCGGGTTGAAGTAGAGGTTCTCGAGCAGCGTCTGGGCCGCCTCGCGCGTCGGCGGCTCGCCAGGACGCAGCTTGCGGTAGATGTCGAGGAGCGCGTCGTCCTGGCCCTGGGTGTGGTCCTTCTCCAGGGTGGCGCGCATGGACTCGTACTCGCCGAACTCCTCCAGGATCTGCTCGGTCGTCCAGCCGAGAGCCTTGAGGAGGACGGTGACGGACTGCTTGCGCTTGCGGTCGATGCGGACACCGACCATGTCGCGCTTGTCGATCTCCATCTCCAGCCAGGCACCCCGGGACGGGATGATCTTGGCGGAGAAGATGTCCTTGTCGGACGTCTTGTCGATGGAGGAGTCGAAGTAGACACCCGGCGAGCGGACGAGCTGCGACACGACGACACGCTCGGTGCCGTTGATGACGAAGGTGCCCTTGTTCGTCATGAGCGGGAAATCGCCCATGAAGACCGTCTGGGACTTGATCTCGCCGGTCTCGTTGTTGGTGAACTCGGCGGTCACGAAGAGCGGGGCGGCGAACGTGAAGTCGCGGTCCTTGCACTCGTCGATCGAATTCTTCGAGGGCTCGAAGCGGTGGTCGCGGAAGGTCAGCGACATCGACCCGGAGAAGTCCTCGATCGGGGAGATCTCCTCGAAGATCTCCTCCAGACCGGACTTCCTGGGGACGTCCTGCCCACTCTCGACAGCCGCCTCGACACGAGCCTTCCAGGCGGGGTTGCCGAGCAGCCAGTCAAAGCTCTCGGTCTGGAGCGCCAGGAGGTTCGGAACCTCAAGCGGCTCCTTGATCTTTGCAAAGGAGATGCGCAGCGGGGCAGTGCTTGCGCCGTTGTTCGTATTCGTGGTCGAGGCGTTGCGCGAGGCGGCCAAGAGGGGGTCCTTCCGAGGGCTCGGACTCACTACGCGCGTACCGGTGTCCCAAGCTGGGCATCGAGAGGGAAAGCCCAGTTCAGGGCTTTTCTTTCACCGATGCTCATGCGAGGGGGTGCCCCTGGTGACGGGCAGGGAGCAGCTAACAGGCAGCGCAAAGGGTCAGTGTAGCCACTTGGCACACTGATGTCCAGAGCGGGTTTTCCGACACCCTCGTTGTTCTCAACACCCTTGTCTCAACCGCTGCGAGCCTCGCGCCGCAGGCGCACACCATTACTGCCCTCTGCGTCACCGATCCATGCCTCGGATACGGATCGATTGTGACGACGCGTCCTGAGAATTGCGCGCTCCGTGCGGTTCGTCAAGGCCCCCCACCCCATGCGGAAGGTCACGGGGCGTACGGCGGCACGGCGATGATCACGATACTCGCCGACGGCCGAAGAGCAAGGCAGCCCGTGCGGGAACGCGGAAGGGCGACCACCCGACTGGGTGATCGCCCTTCATGTCAACGCCGCGCCGTAGGGCACCACACGTGCCGTGCCCTACGACGCCGGGACTGTCCCGGCCTGCCCAGAACCCCTCGCGGGGCTCTCAGCGGCCGGTGACGGGCCCGTGAGGGGTCACTTGACCTCGACGGAGGCGCCGGCGGCCTTGAGGGACTCGGCAGCCTTCTCGGCGGCCTCCTTGGCGACCTTCTCGACGACGGGCTTGGGGGCGCCGTCCACGAGGTCCTTGGCCTCCTTGAGGCCCAGGGAGGTGAGCTCGCGCACGACCTTGATGACCTGGATCTTCTTCTCGCCGGCACCCGTGAGGATGACGTCGAACTCGTCCTGGACCTCTTCGGCCTCGGCGGCGACAGCGGCGCCACCGGCGGCGGCAGCGGCGACCGGGGCGGCGGCCGTGACGTCGAACTTCTCCTCGAAGGCCTTCACGAAGCCGGAGAGCTCGAGAAGGGTCATGTCCTCGAACTGCGCGAGCAGCTCGTCCTGGGTGAGCTTCGCCATGATGGCGGTCCTTCCACTAATTCGGCTGGTGCCGTATGTACAGTTCCGCGGGCGTAACCGGCCCGCTGTGACCGACCGGGTGTGATCACCCGGGACCGAGCGTGATTACTCGGAGTCGGCCTCGACGGGGGCCGGCGTACCGGCACCGTCCTGCTCTTCCTTCTGGGCACGAAGAGCTTCCGCGGTACGGACGAACTTCGACGGAAGCGCCTGGAAGAGAGCGGCAGCCTGCGACTGCTTGCCCTTCATGGCACCGGCCAGCTTGGAAAGCAGAACCTCACGGGACTCGAGGTCCGCGAGCTTCTTGATCTCGTCGGCGCTGAGCGCCTTGCCGTCAAGGACACCGCCCTTGATGACGAGATTGGGGTTGTCCTTGGCGAAGTCACGAAGACCCTTCGCCGACACCACCGGGTCACCGGTGACGAAGGCAACCGCCGTCGGACCCGCGAACAGGTCGTCCAGCGTGTTGATCCCGGCCTCGTTGGCCGCGATCTTGGTCAGCGTGTTCTTCACCACGGCGTACTGGGCGTTCTCACCGAGAGAACGACGCAGCTCCTTGAGCTGCGCCACGGTGAGACCCCGGTACTCGGTCAGCACGGCGGCGTTCGAGCTACGGAACTGATCCGCCAGCTCGGCTACCGCGGCAGCCTTGTCGGGCCTTGCCATGAGCGTCGGCCTCCTTCCGGGTGATGAGGACCGCTCAGAAGGGGCTGGGCAAAACGAAACGCCCCGGCGCAGGCGCACGGGGCGTAGCTCGACCGAATGGGATCCGGGAGCTTTCCACAGTCACCTGCGCGGGTCGTCCGCAGCTAGCGGATCCTTCGGCCACCGCACCCTCTTACGAGTCCACGGCAACGACCAGCGGTCTTTGGCTTCTGGGGAAGAGTACGTGAGTACGTGCGGGTACGCCAAATCGAGCCGGTCAGCTCGCTTCGGACCCGTTCATCATCTCGCCGAGGTCGGCCACCTCGGAGGCCGGCGGCGCCTTGATCTCGACCGGCTTGTTGTAGTCCACGAACTTGATCGTCATGTCGAGCGGCCCCGCCTTCGTGGTCGCCCGGGTACGGAACTGCTTGGTGCGGTCGCTGCCGTCGATCCACATGTCCATCGTCAGCTTGTCGATGCCCATGTCCTCGTACGCCTTGAGGCTCTTCTCGCGCTTCTTCTTCGTCTCCGCGTCCAGGCCCTTCAGCTCCTCCTGCATGGCGCTGAGCGGGAGCGAGCCCGTGTAGTGCGTGGTCTTCACCCCGTCGACGCTCTCCTCGCCCACCTTCTTCAGGTCCTCGGCGAGGGCGAGCGAAGCGGATTCGTCCGCCGGGTTGCGGTCCACCTGGCTGGACATCGCGCCGAGCGGGTTCTCCCCGCCCTGGGCGGACATCTCTTCGAGCGAGCCCATGGGGAACTTGAGCCAGCGCTTGCCGTCCATCTCAGGGTCCGCCGCGGCGCTGTCACCACCCATGTACATGCCGTCGGAGGTGAGCAGGATCTCGATCTCCTGCTGCTCACCCTCCAGCTCGCCCGCCATCTTCATCCGCATGGCCGGCGGCTTCATGCTCATCGCCACGTCGCCCTTGACGGTCCCCTCCCCCGGGACCTTCCCCTCCATCGTGTAGGAGAGCGAGGTGATCTTCTCGTTCTTGTCGGAGGCCCGCTTGATCGCGGCCACCGGGCTCATCCCGACCGACGACGAGGAGGCGGAAGGCGACGCGGCCGAGTCGGTGGACTGCGTGGACGAACAGGCCACGGTGGAGCACAGCAGCACACCGCCGAGCGCGGTCGCCGCGGCGGTCCGGTACATCGAGTTCATGATTCCCCCCACAGGAATGACACAGGTGTTTCAGATGTTCCGCGACTCTACAGCCTGCCTCTGACAGTGCCGCCCGGAATATCCGCGGGCACAGCAGGCAGAGGCCCTGGTGGAAGCCCTGGGAACCGACTGGAGCCGTCAGCGCGAAAGCCGGGCCCCGCACCTCCGGAGAGGTGCGGGGCCCGGCTTTCAGACGTGCGGTGCGACCCGCGGCTGCCGTCGGAATCAGACGGCGGCCGGGTCCTCCTCGACGAGGAGGTTACGGGTGCGGTTGGCGTCCAGCGGCACGCCGGGGCCCATCGTGGTGGCCAGGGTGGCCTTCTTGATGTAGCGGCCCTTCGCGGCGGACGGCTTGAGACGGAGGATCTCCTCCAGCGCCGCGGCGTAGTTCTCGACCAGCTTCGTCTCGTCGAAGGAGACCTTGCCGATGATGAAGTGCAGGTTCGAGTGCTTGTCGACGCGGAACTCGATCTTTCCGCCCTTGATGTCGTTGACAGCCTTGGTGACATCGGGGGTGACCGTGCCGGTCTTCGGGTTCGGCATCAGACCACGCGGGCCGAGGACGCGGCCGAGGCGGCCGACCTTGCCCATGAGGTCCGGGGTGGCGACGACGGCGTCGAAGTCCAGACGGCCCTTCGAGACCTCGTCGATCAGTTCGTCGGCGCCGACGATGTCGGCGCCCGCGGCACGCGCGGCCTCGGCGCGGTCACCGGTCGCGAAGACCAGGACCCGGGCGGTCTTGCCGGTGCCGTGCGGGAGGTTCACGGTGCCACGGACCATCTGGTCGGCCTTGCGCGGGTCGACGCCCAGACGCATGGCCACCTCGACGGTGCCGTCGAACTTGGTGGAGGTGGTGTCCTTGGCGATACGGACGGCTTCGAGCGGGGCGTACGTACGCTCCCGGTCGATCTTCGCGTCCGCGCCGCGGAGAGCCTTGCTGCGCTTCACTTCTTCTCCTGGTGTTTCTTCAGGTGTGGAGTTCGTGGTGCGGGCCGCGCTCGGCCCTCCCACTGGGGTGTGCCCTGCTGGGTCAGCCCTCGACCGTGATGCCCATGGAACGGGCGGTGCCGGCGATGATCTTCTCGGCGGCGTCCAGGTCGTTGGCGTTCAGGTCGGGCATCTTGGTCGTGGCGATGTCGCGCACCTGGTCGCGGGTGAGCTTCGCGACCTTCTTGACGTGCGGCTCGCCGGAGCCCTTGTCCACACCAGCGGCCTTGAGGATCAGCTTGGCGGCCGGCGGAGTCTTGGTGATGAAGGTGAAGGAACGGTCCTCGTAGACCGTGATCTCCACCGGCACGACCATGCCACGCTGCGACTCGGTCGCGGCGTTGTAGGCCTTGCAGAACTCCATGATGTTGACGCCGTGCTGGCCCAGCGCGGGGCCGACCGGCGGAGCCGGGTTGGCCGCGCCGGCACTGATCTGGAGCTTGATAAGCCCCGTGACCTTCTTCTTCTTGGGAGGCATTGCTCTCTCCGGGTCCATTTGAGAGTTTTCAGCCCGCCGTCCGGTCATCCGGATGGAGGCATACCGCACAACGATAACGGGTATAGCCGTACGGCCAAAAACCGACAGGTCAGACAGGTGCGAACCCCTGTCTGACCTGTCGGAAGTAGATGTTCCGGAAGAAGGATCAGTTCTTCTGGATCTGGTCGAAGCTCAGCTCGACCGGGGTCTCGCGACCGAAGATCTCCACGAGGCCCTTGACCTTCTTCGAGTCCGCGTTGATCTCGTTGATGGTCGCCTGGAGGGTGGCGAAGGGGCCGTCGGTGACGGTCACGGAGTCGCCGACCTCGAAGTCCAGCACCTGGACCTCGACCTTGCGCGACGGCGCGGGCTTGCCCTCGGCCTCCGCGGCCTCTCGGGCGGCCTTCTCCTCGGCCTCCGGGGCGAGCATCTTGACGATCTCGTCCAGGGTCAGCGGGTACGGGTCGTACGCGTTGCCCACGAAGCCGGTGACGCCGGGGGTGTTGCGGACGACGCCCCAGGACTCGTTCGTCAGGTCCATGCGGACCAGGACGTACCCGGGAAGCTTGTTCTGGCGGACGTTCTTACGCTCGCCGTTCTTGATCTGGACGATCTCTTCCTCGGGGACTTCAGCCTGATAGACGAATTCCTCGACGTTGAGCGAGACGGCGCGCTGCTCCAGGTTGGCCTTCACGCGCTTCTCGTAGCCCGCGTAGGTGTGGATCACGTACCACTCACCGGGCAGCCCCCGGAGTTCCTCACGGAGGGCGGCGACCGGGTCGACCGGGGCCTCGGCGACAGCTTCCGCCTCGTCCTCGGCCTCGTCGTCAGCGGCCTCGTCGTCCGCTTCCGCGGAGTCCTCGGCAGCCTCTTCGGTCTCGTCCTCGACGTGCAGCGCGGCCTCTTCGGCCGGCTCGCCCGCGGCCACGTCAGCGGCTTCGGCCTGGTCTGGCTCGACAGCGTCCGCCGCCTCGACGATGTCGGTCTGGTCCTCTCGGGACTCCACCGACTCGCTGGCGTCGTTCAGTTTCGGGTCAGACACGGTGGCTGCTTCTTCCTGGCTCAATGGGTGGAACACGCGAAAGGGGCGCCGCACCGGGCGCCCTTCGCGGGATCAGCCGAAGACGTACTTGATTGCTTGCTGGAAGCCATAGTCAATCACGGTCACCAGACCGATCATGACGACCACGAAGACAATCACCACGGTGGTGTACGTCGTCAGCTGGCTGCGAGTCGGCCAGACGACCTTGCGCAGCTCGGCGACGATCTGTCGGTAGAAGAGCGCGAGACGGCCCAGGGGGCCCTTCTTGCCGCGCTTTCCGCCCTTGCGGGGCTTCTTCGACTCGGCGGACTCATCGTCGGCATCAGGCTTGTCGATGGAGCCCACGGCATCCGCCACTCTCTCTCACCTGATTCCGGGTCGTGACCGTGCCGCGCCCGGGGGAGCCGCACGGCGATGCATTGAATGTACGTACATGCGCACACATCCTGGCGAAGGTGTGTGTAGCAGGGCCGGAGGGACTTGAACCCCCAACCGCTGGTTTTGGAGACCAGTGCTCTACCAATTGAGCTACGACCCTTTGTGTTCTCCCTCAACCTACCGCATCCGACCGGATGCACGGAGTGCCCGGTGCGGCTTCGGAGCTGAAGGCCAACGACCAGTGAGTGTACGTGCTCATGGGCCGCGCGTCGAACAGCTTCCCCTGGAGCCTCACGGGACGTCCGGGGAACCGCTGGGCGAAACCTGTGTGCCGCGGAGGTTTCCGGTCTGGGACCATGGGCCCCATGAGCCCTGCAACCCCTCCCACCGAGCGCCGGGTCTCCGCCCGCATCGGCGCGATCTCCGAGTCCGCGACCCTCGCCGTGGACGCCAAGGCCAAGGCCCTGAAGGCCGCCGGACGTCCGGTGATCGGCTTCGGCGCGGGCGAGCCCGACTTCCCGACCCCCGGCTACATCGTGGACGCCGCGGTCGAGGCTTGCCGTAACCCCAGGTTCCACCGCTACACGCCGGCCGGCGGACTCCCCGAGCTGAAGGCCGCCATCGCCGCGAAGACGCTGCGTGACTCCGGTTACGAGATCGACGCGTCCCAGGTCCTCGTGACCAACGGCGGCAAGCAGGCCATCTACGAGGCGTTCGCCGCCATCCTGGACCCGGGCGACGAGGTCATCGTCCCGGCTCCGTACTGGACGACGTACCCCGAGTCGATCCGGCTGGCCGGCGGTGTCCCGGTAGAGGTCGTGGCCGACGAGACCACGGGCTACCGCGTCTCCGTCGAGCAGTTGGAGGCCGCCCGTACGGAGCGTACGAAGGTCGTGCTCTTCGTCTCCCCGTCCAACCCGACGGGCGCCGTCTACAGCAAGGCCGACACCGAGGCCATCGGCCACTGGGCCGTCGAGCACGGTCTGTGGGTGCTGACGGACGAGATCTACGAGCACCTCGTCTACGGCGACGCCGTCTTCACCTCGCTGCCCGCCGTCGTCCCCGAGCTGCGCGACAAGTGCATCGTCGTCAACGGCGTGGCCAAGACGTACGCCATGACCGGCTGGCGGGTCGGCTGGGTCGTCGGCCCCAAGGACGTCGTCAAGGCCGCGACCAACCTCCAGTCGCACGCCACGTCCAACGTCTCCAACGTCGCACAGGCCGCCGCCCTCGCCGCCGTCTCCGGCGACCTGGAGGCGGTCGCCGAGATGCGGACCGCCTTCGACCGGCGCCGCAGGACGATCGTCCGGATGCTCAACGAGATCGACGGCGTGCTCTGCCCGGAGCCCGAGGGCGCCTTCTACGTCTACCCGTCGGTGAAGGCCCTGCTGGGCAAGGAGATCCGCGGCACCCGCCCGGCGACCTCCGTCGAGCTGGCCGCGCTGATCCTGGACGAGGCCGAGGTCGCGGTCGTCCCGGGCGAGGCGTTCGGCACGCCCGGGTATCTGCGGCTCTCCTACGCGCTCGGTGACGAGGATCTCGCCGAGGGCGTCGGCCGCCTCCAGAAGCTGCTGGCCGAGGCGAGGGACTGACCTTCGGATCGGCGCGTAAGCGGGTCTCCGGCCGAGCCGGGGACCCGCTTACGTGTTCAGGCAAGCGCTCGTTCGGTGAATCCGGCTGCCTGTGCATAGATCTTTACGGCAGGATCTATGGGTGACTCCTCCCCCTGCCACAGGGGGCTTCTCACTCGGCCGCATTCCACGGCCTCATGACGGACAAGCCCTGCCCGGTGCCTCACAGCACAGAGCGGAGCGTAACAGTTACGGAGGGTGCATGGTTGCGGTTCGTGACATCAGCCTGCTGCCCAAGGCTCATCTGCATCTCCACTTCACCGGTTCGATGCGGCCCTCGACGCTGCTGGAGCTCGCCGACAAATACGGCGTCCATCTCCCCGACGCGCTGACCGGCGGCGAACCCCCGAAGCTGCGCGCCACCGACGAACGCGGCTGGTTCCGCTTCCAGCGGCTGTACGACATCGCCCGGTCCTGCCTGCGGGCGCCCGAGGACATCCAGCGGCTGGTGCGCGAGGCCGCCGAGGAGGACGTACGGGACGGCTCCGGCTGGCTGGAGATCCAGGTCGACCCCACCTCGTACGCCCCGCACCTCGGCGGCCTGATCCCGGCGCTGGAGGTCATCCTGGACGCCGTGGACACCGCCTCCAGGGAGACCGGGCTCGGGATGCGGGTGCTGGTCGCGGCGAACCGGATGAAGCACCCGTTGGAGGCCAGGACCCTGGCCCGGCTCGCGGTGCGGTACGCGGACCGGGGCGTGGTCGGCTTCGGGCTCTCCAACGACGAGCGCCGCGGCATGGCCAGGGACTTCGACCGGGCCTTCTCGATCGCCAGGGAGGGCGGGCTGCTGGCCGCGCCGCACGGCGGCGAGCTGACGGGGCCGGCGTCCGTACGGGACTGCCTGGACGACCTGAGCGCCTCCCGGATCGGGCACGGCGTCCGCGCCGCGGAGGATCCCCGGCTGCTGCGCAGGCTCGCGGAGCGCGGGGTGACCTGCGAGGTCTGCCCGGCGTCGAACGTCGCGCTGGGCGTCTACGAGAAGCCCGAGGACGTCCCCCTGCGCACGTTGTTCGACGCCGGGGTCCCGATGGCGCTGGGCGCGGACGACCCGCTGCTCTTCGGCTCCCGGCTGGCGGCGCAGTACGAACTGGCGCGGATCCACCAGAACTTCAGCGACGCGGAACTGGCCGAGCTGGCCCGCCAGTCGGTACGGGGGTCGGCGGCGCCGGGCGGGGTGCGGGAGAAGCTGCTGTCCGGGATCGACGCCTGGCTGGCCGCCTGAGCTCCGTATCCCCGTAACCCCGTGCCTCCGTCAGAGGCTGACGCCCACCGTCACCGGTTCGTTGACGAGGGTGATCCCGAAGGCGTCGTGCACCCCGGCGACGACCTCGCGCGCGAGGTCGAGCAGGTCCTCCGTACGCGCGGCGCCCCGGTTGGTGAGGGCGAGGGTGTGCTTGGTGGAGATCCGGGCCGGGCCCGTGCCGTACCCCTTGGTGAAGCCGGCGCGGTCGATCAGCCAGGCCGCCGAGGTCTTCGTGCGTCCCTCCCCCTCCGGGAAGCCGGGGGGTGTCACGTCGTCGCCGAGGCGGGCCCTGACGCGCGCGACGAACTCCGCGTACTGGAGGTCGGTGAGGATCGGGTTGGTGAAGAACGACCCCGCCGACCAGGTGTCGTGGTCCTCCGGGTCGAGCACCATGCCCTTGCCGGCCCGCAGCTTGAGGACGGTGTCCCGGGCCGTGGCGGCGGGGACCCGGTCGCCGGGCCCGACACCGAGGGCGCGGGCGGTCTCGGCGTACTTGAGGGGGGCGGAGAGCCCGCCGGCGTCCTCCAGGCCGAAGCGGACCCGCAGCACCACCCAGCGCCCGGGGTGCTGCTTGAAGCGGCTGTGGCGGTACGAGAAGCCGCACTCGGCGCCGGTGAGCGTCACGGTCTCGCGGGCGTCACGGTCGTACGCGACGACCTCGGTGATGGTGGTGGAGACCTCCTGGCCGTACGCGCCGACGTTCTGGATCGGGGTGGCGCCGGCCGAGCCCGGGATGCCGGCCAGGCACTCGACGCCCGCGAGGCCCGCTTCGACGGTCCGGGCGACGGCGTCGCTCCAGACCTCACCGGCGGCCAGCTCAAGCGCCGTACCGTCGAGCGTGAAGCCCTTGGTCGCGATGCGCAGGACGGTGCCGTCGAAGCCCCGGTCGCCGATGACCAGGTTGCTGCCGCCGCCGATGATCAGGAGCGGGGTGCCCGCGTCGTCCGCCTCCCGTACGGCGGCGATCACCTCGTCGTCGGTGACGGCCGTGAGGAGCCGGGCGGCGGGGCCACCGAGGCGGAAGGTGGTCAGGGGGGCGAGAGGGGCGTCGTGGAGTGCGTGCACGGGCACAAGCGTAAGGGGCGCCCGTCCATTGCGGGCGCCCCTTACCTGCGGGCTTGAAGGCCGGTGGTTCGAAGACCGGCGGCCTGAAGACCGGTGGTGCGTGCGTCAGGCGAGCCGGACAACGGCGCGGGCCATGCCCAGCACCTTCTGCCCCGCGCTCATGGCGGTCAGGTCCACGCGGACCCGGCCCTCCTCCAGCTTGGCCGCGACCTTCGCGCTGACCTCGACCAGCGCGCCGGTCCCGTCGTCGGGCACGACGACCGGCTTGGTGAAGCGGACGCCGTACTCGACGACGGCCCCCGGGTCGCCGGCCCAGTCGGTCACCACGCGGATCGCCTCGGCCATGGTGAACATGCCGTGGGCGATGACGTCGGGGAGGCCGACCTCCTTGGCGAACTTCTCGTTCCAGTGGATCGGGTTGAAGTCCCCGGAGGCGCCCGCGTACCGCACCAGCGTGGCCCGCGTCACGGGGAAACTCCGTGCCGGCAGCTCCGTACCGACCTCGACGTCGTCGTAACCGATCTTCGCGGTCATCGCTCTCACGCCCCTTCGGCGGCGCGCGCCACCAGCTTGGTCCACGCGGTCACCACGTGCTCGCCGGCCTCGTCGTGCACCTCGCCGCGTACGTCGATGATGTCGTTCCCGGCGAGGGACTTGATCGCCTCGATGGTGGAGGTGACGCTCAGCCGGTCCCCCGCGCGCACGGGACGGGAGTACGCGAACTTCTGGTCGCCGTGGACGACCCGGCTGTAGTCCAGACCGAGCTGCGGGTCGGCGACGACCTCACCGGCCGCCTTGAACGTGATCGCGAACACGAAGGTCGGCGGGGCGATCAGATCGGTGTGCCCGAGCGCCTTGGCGGCCTCCGGGTCGGTGTACGCCGGATTGGGGTCGCCCACCGCCTCGGCGAACTCACGGATCTTCTCCCGGCCGACCTCGTACGGCGCGGTGGGCGGATAGCTCCGCCCCACGAAGGACTGATCGAGCGCCACTGACTCGCTCCCTCCCTGATGTAGGACCACAACAGATGTAGGTGACCACAACAAACGACGCGAGGCCGTCCCCAACCGGGGACGGCCTCGCATACGAGCCTGATTCAGCGCGTTTCGCGGTGCGCGGTGTGCGAGTTGCAGCGCGGGCAATGCTTCTTCATCTCAAGACGGTCCGGGTTGTTACGCCGGTTCTTCTTGGTGATGTAGTTCCGCTCCTTGCACTCCACGCAGGCCAGCGTGATCTTCGGGCGGACGTCGGTGGCAGCCACGTGAGTGCTCCTTGGACGGACAACGGATGATGAACAGATGAACGCATAAAAGAGTAGCCGATCGAAGGACCGACCCCACAATCGGCTACTTTCGTGTAGCGGTGACCGGACTTGAACCGGTGACACAGCGATTATGAGCCGCTTGCTCTACCGACTGAGCTACACCGCTTCGATGCTGGATCTCCTCGCCCGAAGGCGAGGATCACCGAACATCTGAGCCCCAATACGGAATCGAACCGTAGACCTTCTCCTTACCATGGAGACGCTCTACCGACTGAGCTATTGGGGCGAGCGATGAAGACATTACACGGTCGCCCGCCGATCGCCCAAATCCGTTTCCTGGCCCGTCGCCCCAGGTGTCCCGCCCCGTGTCGCACGCCACTTCCTGCCCGGCCAGGGAGCCGGATCCGGTACGGGTCCGGAGTGAGATGCGGCACGCTTCCGGCAAGGGTCCGAAGCCGGATGCGGCGCTCTTCCGGCACGGTTCCGACAGGGGGCGTACCGGCCACCCGTGGGCTCACCGGTACGACTATTCCGCTCCTCCGCGAAGCCCGGCCGGGGCGCCCCTAGGCTCGGCTCCGCGCTCCGTGATCTTGCACGCCGCGCGGACCACCTCCCCCAGGAGCCCGATGCCCGACAGCCAGCCGCGGCCGCCCGACGGAGCCATGGCCGACACCCCCTCGCTCGTGCTCTGCGGCGCCCGGCTCGCCGACGGCCGCACCGTCGACGTACGGATCGGCGGGGGCCGGATCGAGGCCGTGGGCACGCCGGGCAGCCTCCCGCCGGGCGCCGGCGCCGCGCGCGTGGACCTCGGCGGCTATCTGCTGCTGCCCGCCCCCGCCGAGCCGCACGCCCACAGCGACACCGCTCTCACCGCCGACCGCGCCGCTCGCAGCCCCGTCCCGTACACCTCCGAGGACGTGCAGCGGCGCGCCACCGAGGCCGCGCTCCTCCAGCTCGGCCACGGCGCGACCGCGCTGCGTTCCCACGTACGGATCGGCGACGCCCAGGAGCTGGGCCGGCTCGCCGCGGTCCTCCAGGCGCGGCGCTCGCTGCGCGGGCTGGCCGATCTGACCGCCGTGGCCGTGCCCCGGCTGCTGACCGGGCTCGCGGGCGCCGACGGGCTCGCGATGCTGCGCGACGCGGTGACGATGGGCGCGGGCGTGGTGGGCGGCTGCCCGGACCTCGATCCCGATCCGACGGGGTACGTGGAGGCGGTGCTGGAGATCGCCGCGGAGCACGGCTGCCCCGTCGACCTGCACACGGAGGGCGCCGAGCCGGCCCGGCTCGCCCGGCTCGCGGCGCTGGCGGGCGCGGTGCCTGCCGGGGTGACGCTCGGTCCGTGCGCGGGGCTGGCCGCGCTGCCCGCCGAGGTGGCGGCGCGGGCGGCGGACCAGTTGGCGGCGGCCGGGGTGACGGTGGTCTGCCTGCCGCAGGGCGGCTGCGGGGGCGTGGAGCGGCGCGGCACGGAGCGGCCGGCCGGGGCGCGCGGCGTGGCCCCCGTACGGCTGCTGCGGGCGGCGGGCGTACGGCTCGCCGCGGGCGGCGGGGCGCTGCGGGACGTGTCGAACCCGGTGGGGCGCGGGGATCCGCTGGAGGCCGCCTATCTGCTGGCCTCGCAGGGCGGGGTACGGGCGGCGGACGCGTACGGCGCGGTGAGCGGGGCGGCGCGGGCGGCGATGGGACTGCCGGAGGTGCGGGTGGAGCCGGGCTTCCCCGCGGAGCTGCTGGCGGTGCGCGGGGAGCGGATCGAGGGGGTGCTGTCGCTCGCGTACAGCAGGATCGTGATCCACCGGGGGCGGGTGGTGGCGCGGACGAGCGCGGTACGGGAGTACTGCGACTCGGCCGAGTCGGGCGCGCCGGAGCTGCCGCGCCAGGGCCGGCCGGGCACGGGTCCGTGAACCGGAGGCGTGCGTCCAGGGCGTCGCCGCCCGGTCAGAGGTCACCCGACAGGCTCCGAGGCGCGCCCGTGCGGCGGGGGGCGGCATCGCGACGTACGGTCGTGACCATGCGAATCGTGATTGCCGGAGGACATGGTCAGATCGCGCTGCGGCTGGAGCGTCTGCTCGCCGCGCGCGGACACGGGGTGGCGGGCATCATCCGCAACCCGGGTCAGGCGGAGGAACTGCGGGCCGCGGGCGCCGAACCGGTCGTCCTGGACCTGGAGTCGGCCTCGGTCGAGGAGGTGGCGGAGGTGCTGGCCGGCGCGGACGCGGCGGTGTTCGCGGCGGGTGCGGGCGGCGGCAGCGGCGCGGCCCGCAAGGAGACGGTGGATCTCGGCGCGGCGGTGCTCTTCGCGGACGCGGCGGAGCGCGCGGGCGTACGCCGCCACGTGGTCGTCTCGTCGATGGGCGCGGACGCGGACCACCAGGGTGACGAGGTCTTCGACGCGTACCAGCGCGCCAAGGGCAAGGCGGACGCCTCCGTACGGTCGAGGTCCGCGCTGGACTGGACGGTCCTGCGGCCGGGCGCGCTGACGGACGACGCGGGGACGGGCCTGGTCACGCTGGCGGAGTCGACGGGGCGGGGCGCGGTGCCGCGTGACGACGTGGCGGCGGTGCTGGCGGCCCTGCTGGAGACACCGGGCACGGCGGGCCTGACGCTGGAGCTGATCGGGGGCGCGGTCCCGGTGGCGGACGCGGCGAAGGCTGCGGCCAACGGCGGCTGACGGCGGCCGGCATACGGGAATGGCCCCTTCCGCACGTTTCCGTGAAGAAGGGGCCATCTCGCTCGCGTGGCGGCGCCAGGATTCGAACCTGGGAAGGCTAAGCCGGCGGATTTACAGTCCGCTCCCATTGGCCACTCGGGCACACCGCCATGGGATGTCGCTACCGTCCGAGCCGCCCTTTTCGGGGCGGTGCTCCTTGGCAACGACGTAAACGATACCCGATGCCCGGGGGTGCTCCGCCACCGGATTCTTCCGCGCCCGGGGCGGTCCCGGGTGACTAGGCTTTACGGCGGCGGTGACGGCGTCGGCAGCGCCTCAACCGCGCCCGGCGACCACCGGCAGCACGGCAGCACCCATACAGGCAGACCGACCGATACAAGGAGCCACAGGACATGGCCGACTCCAGTTTCGACATCGTCTCGAAGGTCGAGCGGCAGGAGATCGACAACGCCCTCAACCAGGCCGCGAAGGAGATCTCGCAGCGCTACGACTTCAAGAACGTGGGGGCCTCGATCGACTGGTCCGGCGAGAAGATCCTGATGCAGGCGAACTCCGAGGAGCGGGTCAGCGCGATCCTCGACGTCTTCCAGTCCAAGCTGATCAAGCGCGGCATCTCGCTGAAGGCGCTGGACGCCGGCGAGCCGCAGTTGTCCGGCAAGGAGTACAAGATCTTCGCGTCGATCGAGGAGGGCATCTCCCAGGACAACGCCAAGAAGGTCGCGAAGATCATCCGCGATGAGGGCCCCAAGGGCATCAAGGCGCAGGTGCAGGGCGACGAGCTGCGGGTCAGCTCGAAGAGCCGTGACGACCTCCAGACCGTGATCTCCCTGCTGAAGGGGCACGACTTCGACTTCGCGCTCCAGTTCGTCAACTACCGCTGAGGACGGCGGTTCGGGGACCGCGCCCGGAGAATGGGTGCGGTGTCCGAATTCCGCCAGCTCGGCGGGTTCCGGGGGCGCAGACTCGTCACTGAGCGGTCGTTGCCGAGCGGTCGTCGAACGCACCGCGAGGAGAGGAACAGTGATGACAGTCACCTTGAGAGCGGCGCCCGCGAAGACCGCGGCCTTGAACACCGCGACCGTGAGCGCGACCGTCCTGTACACCACGGTCGACAGTCCGCTGGGCGAAGTGCTCCTGGCCGGCGTGGAGTCCGCCACGGCGCGGGACGGTGTGGCGCTCGCCTCGCTCTCCCTGCCGGGCCAGAAGGGCGCCGCGGTCGTCCAGGACGGCTGGGTCCGCGCACCCGAGGCGTTCGCCGGGGTCGCGGGGCAGCTCGGGGCGTACTTCAGCGGCGCCTCGACGGGCTTCGACATCGAGTACGCGGTCGGCGGTACGGAGTTCCAGCGCCGGGTCTGGGCCGCGGTGGACGGCGTTCCGTACGGCGTGACGGTGACGTACGGGCAGATCGCGGCGCGGGTCGGCGCGTCCGGCGCGGGGGTACGGGCCGTGGGGACGGCGATCGGCCGCAACCCGCTGCTCGTCGTGCGGCCGTGTCACCGCGTGATCGGCGCGGACGGGGCGCTGCGGGGGTACGCGGCCGGGCTGGAGGCCAAGGAGCGGCTCCTCGGCCTGGAGGGCGCGCTGACGGCATGAGTGCCGGTGCGGCGGGAGAAGGCGTCACGGGCGACGGAACGGGCGGGGACGGGCTGTTCCCGGAACCGTCCGCGGCGGACCGGACGCGGACCGTCCTCGCGCCCGGGGCCGTGCACGTCCCGGGCTGGCTGCCGGCCGAACGGCAGCGGGAGTTGGTGGCGATCTGCCGGGGATGGGCGCGCGGGCCGGTGCCGATCAGGCACACGGTGCTGCCCAACGGTGGCGTGATGTCCGTACAGACGGTGTGTGTCGGCTGGCACTGGCAGCCCTACCGGTACACGCGGAGCGCGGGTGATGTGAACGGCGCGCGGGTCGCGGAGTTCCCGTCCTGGCTGGCCGAGTTGGGGCGTGCGGCGCTCGCCGACGCGTACGGGGACACGTACGGGTATCCGGCCGCCGCCACCGCGTACGCCCCGGACACGGCGCTGATCAACTTCTACGACGGCGACGCCAGGATGGGGATGCACCAGGACAAGGAAGAGCGGTCCACTGCGCCGGTGGTCTCCCTGAGCATCGGCGACAGTTGTGTCTTCCGCTTCGGCAACCCGGAGCGCCGGGGCCGTCCGTACACGGATGTGCGACTCACCTCCGGTGACCTCTTCGTCTTCGGAGGGGAGTCGCGTTTCGCGTACCACGGGGTGCCGAAGGTGTATCCGGGGACGGCCGGCCCCGCGACGGGGATGAGCGGCGGCCGGCTCAACATCACCCTGCGCGAGACGGGCCTGACGGACCCTTCCCCGCGCTCCGGCGGCTGAGACCGCCCGCCGCCCCCTGCTCGCGCCGGGTCAGCGGGACCGTGAGTGGCCGAAGAGGAGCCGGTACGCGATGAGCAGGACGAGCGCGCCCCCGATGGCGGCGACCCAGGTGGCCCCGTCGTAGAAGTCGTTGCTGATCGGCCGGTCGAGCCAGGTGGCCGATATCCAGCCCCCGGTGAAGGCCCCCGCGATCCCGATGAGGGTCGTCCCGATCAGCCCGCCGGGGTCCCTGCCGGGCAGCAGAATCTTGGCGGCGGCGCCGGCGAGCAGTCCGAGAATGATCCAGCTGATGACACCCATGCCCTGAACCTGCCTTTCTTGCGGTATCGCCCTCAATGACGCCGCAGAGGCGGGCCGTGGTTGCGATGGTGACGGTGCTCAGCAGCCGGGCCGGGTGCGGGGCACGGCCGGACGGACTCCTGATGCTGAGTGATCAACTACCCCGCATCCCCTGAGGCATACGTCCGCATTCGGTAACAGCCCCGATAGGGCGCGCTTGGTCCGTCGGACCGTCGGCTCCGCCGCCGCCCGTCAGCGGGCGGCGCTCCGTCAGCGGGGGGGCGCTCCGTCAGCGGGGGGGCGCTCCGTCAGCGGGCGGTGAAGGGCTGGTCCGTGGAGACGATCTCCTTGCCCAGGGGCATCAGGGAGAGCGGGATCAGCTTGAAGTTGGCGAGACCCAGGGGGATGCCGATGATCGTCACGCACTGGGCGATGCCGGTGACGATGTGGCCGAGGGCGAGCCACCAGCCCGCGAGGACCAGCCACAGGACGTTGCCGACACACGAGGGCGCGCCCGCGTCGTGACGGTCGACCGCCGTGTAGCCGAAGGGCCACAGGGCGTAGACGCCGATACGGAAGGCTGCCACGCCGAAGGGGATTCCGATGATCGTGATGCACAGCAGAACGCCCGCCAGCATGTAACCGAGGAAGAGCCAGAAACCGCTCAGGACGAGCCAGATAATGTTCAGAATGGTCTTCATGCTCGCGGACCTGCCATCTGTTCTAGTCGGGCGATGCGTTCCGCCATCGGCGGATGCGTGGAGAACAGTTTCGAGAATCCCTGACCTGGACGGAAGGGGTTCGCGATCATCATGTGGCTGGCTGTCTCGATCCGCGGTTCGGCCGGCAGCGGAAGCTGTTTCGTTCCGGCTTCCAGCTTACGCAACGCGCTCGCCAGGGCGAGCGGATCGCCCGTGAGCTGGGCGCCGGACGCGTCGGCCTCGTACTCGCGTGAACGGCTCACCGCGAGCTGGATGACCGAGGCCGCGAGCGGCCCCAGGATCATGATCAGGAGCATGCCGAAGAGGCCGGGGCTGTCGTCGTCGTCCGAGCGGCCCACGGGGATGAGCCAGGCGAAGTTCACCAGGAACATCACCACGGAGGCGAGGGCCCCGGCGACGGACGAGATCAGGATGTCGCGGTTGTAGACATGGCTCAGCTCATGTCCGAGGACGCCGCGCAGCTCCCGCTCGTCCAGGATCTGGAGGATCCCGTCCGTGCAGCAGACCGCGGCGTTGCGCGGGTTGCGGCCGGTGGCGAACGCGTTGGGCGCCAGGGTGGGTGAGATGTACAGGCGCGGCATGGGCTGGCGCGCGGCCGTCGACAGCTCACGGACGATGCGGTAGAGCTCCGGCGCCTCGAATTCGCTGACGGGGCGGGCGCGCATCGCGCGTAGAGCCAGCTTGTCGCTGTTCCAGTATGCGTACGCGTTGGTGCCGACCGCCACGACGAGCGCGATGATCAGACCCGTACTGCCGAAGAAACTGCCGATGGCGATGATGAGTGCGGACAGTCCCCCGAGGAGTACGGCGGTCCTGAGCCCGTTGTGCCGGCGGTGCACGGTACGCCCTCCAAGTCATGTGGCAGGGGAACCCTTTTGCCTGGTGCTGCTCCACTCTCCAGTGGACCCTTCCGTACTGGTCAACGCGAGGCGGGCGGTCCGGGTTCCCCGGTGCGCCCGGACGGGGGCGTACGCCGTCCGGGTGATCGTCGGCGCAGGGGAGGACCGCCCCGGGTCTCTCGGACGCCGGGGCGGATGTGCGGCGGGTACAGGGCAGATTCGGGGCGGATGTCAGGAGGGGACGCGGGGGCTCTCAGAAGAGGCTGACGCCGGCGAAGCGCAGCACCAGTTGGGGTGCGCCCGAGAAGGCGATGCCCGCGACGGCGGTCAGCGCGATGGCGACCGTGAGGGCGGGCGCCGGGGTGAGGGCCGCCGTGCCGGCGTCGGTGGTCGCCGCCGTGGGGGCGTCGGCGCTTTCCCGCTGCCCCTCCGGGGAACGGAAGAGGACCGCCGTCCACTTGAGGTAGTAGTAGAGCGCCACGACCACGTTGAGGGCCATGACGACCGCCAGCCAGCCGAGTCCCGCGTCGACCGCCGCGGAGAAGACGGTGACCTTGGCGAACAGGCCGATGATGCCCGGCGGCAGCCCGGCCAGGCAGAGCAGGAAGAAGCCCAACGCGAGCGCGGCGAGCGGCCGGCGGGCGTAGAGGCCCTGGAAGTCGGAGATGCGGTTCAGCGGCTTCGTACGGGCCACGAGGGCGACGACGGCGAACGCGCCGAGGTTCACGACGGCGTACATGAGGGCGTACGCGACGGTGGACCCGATCCGGTCCGTTCCGCCGCCCTTGCCGCCGCTCCCGTCCCCTCCCCCGCCGTACGCGGCGGCGGCGATGGGCACCAGGAGGTATCCGGCCTGGGCCACGGACGACCAGGCGAGCAGCCGTACGGCGCTCCACGCGCGCGTGGCGGACTGCCGGAGCGCGGCCACATTGCCGACCGTCATCGTCAACGCGGCGAGGACGGCGAGGACCGGCCCCCATACGGCGTGGTACGAGGGGAACGCGACGACGGTCACCAGGATGAGGCCGGAGAAGCCGACGGCCTTGCCGACCACGGACAGATAGGCGGCGATGGGCAGCGGCGCGCCCACATAGGTGTCGGGCACCCAGAAGTGGAAGGGCGCGGCGGCCGTCTTGAAGGCGAAGCCGACGAGGGTGAGGGCGACGCCCGCCTCGGCGAGGGTGGAGAGCTGGCCGGGGACGTCGTCCAGCTCGGTGGCGATCTCGGTGAGGTGCATGGTGCCGGTGGCCGCGTACACGAAGCTGACGCCGAGCAGCATGACGGCGGTCGCGGTGACCGAGGAGAGGAAGAACTTCAGCGCGGCCTCGGAGGAGAGCCGGTCGCCGCGCCGGAGCCCGACCAGGGCGAACGCGGGCAGGGAGGCCACTTCGAGGGCGACGACGAGGGTGGCCAGGTCGCGCGCGGCGGGCAGCAGCGCCGCGCCGGCCGCCGAGGCGAGCAGCAGGAACCAGAACTCGCCCGCGGGCAGCTTGTGCGTGTCGTGGTACGAGAGCAGCGCGGTGAGCAGCGCCCCGACGAGCACCAGGAGCTGGATGACCAGCGCGAAGTGGTCCGCGGTGTAGCTGCACACGTCCGGGGCGGTGGTGAGGCAGAACGTGGCGCGGTCGCCGTGGCGCAGCGGCAGGAGGGTGGCGAGCGCGGCGACGAGTCCGGCGATCGCGAGGCCGCCGAGGAGCGGCTTGCGGTGTTCCGGTACGAAGAGATCCGCGACCAGAATGATCAGGGCGACCACCGCCACGAGGGTGGGGGGCGCGATCGCGAGCCAGTCGACGGACTGGACGAGGCCGGCGGCGGCGCCGGCACTCTCGGCGGCCACGGTCACGACTTGCCTCCTGCGAGGAGCTTCTGCACGGCGGGGTCGGTGAGGCCGAGGAGGACCGCGGGCCAGAGACCGGCGAGGACGGTCAGCGCGACGAGCGGGGTCCAGGCGGCGATCTCGTAGGTCTGTACGTCGGCGAAGTGGGGCGCGCTCGTGGTTCCGGGCGCGGTCTTCGCTCCCCCTGTCTCCCCGGGTTCGGGGGCGCCCTCCGGCTCGTGGGGCGGGACGCCCATGCAGACGCGGCGTACGACGACGAGCAGGTACGCGGCGGTGAGCAGGGTGCCGAACGCGGCGACGGCCATGAAGGTGAGGAAGGCGGGGCGGCTCAGCCCCTCCGCCGGGTCGAACGCGCCGAACAGGGCGAGCATCTCGCCCCAGAACCCGGCGAGTCCGGGCAGCCCGAGCGAGGCGACCGCGGCGAAGGCGAGCAGGCCGCCGAGGCGGGGGGCCCGGCCGTACAGCGCGGCGCCGGTCGCTCCGGCGAGGGTGTCCAGGTCGGCGGTGCCGTACCGGTCCTTGAGGGCTCCGACCAGGAAGAACAGCAGGCCGGTGATGAGGCCGTGGGCGATGTTGGCGAAGAGCGCGCCGTTCACGCCGGTGGGGGTCATCGTCGCGATGCCGAGCAGGACGAAGCCCATGTGGCCGACGGAGGAGTAGGCGATCAGCCGTTTGAGGTCGCCGCCGGCGCCGCGCCGGGCGAGGGCGAGGCAGGCGAGGGAACCGTAGATGATGCCGACGACCGCGAAGGCGGCGAGGTACGGGGCGAAGACCCGCATCCCGTCGGGGGCGATCGGCAGGACGATCCGGACGAATCCGTACGTACCCATTTTCAGCAGGACGCCGGCGAGGAGTACGGAGCCGACGGTCGGCGCGGCGGTGTGGGCGTCCGGCAGCCAACTGTGCAGGGGCCACATCGGGGTCTTCACGGCGAGGCCGAGACCGATCGCCAGAACGGCGGTGACCTGCACGGATGTACTGAGACCTGAGCCGTTGTCAGTGGCGAGTGCCATCATGTCGAATGTGCCGGCCTCGACCCCGATGAGGAGCAGGCCGAGCAGCATGACGACGGACCCGAGCAGTGTGTAGAGGATGAATTTCCAGGCGGCGCCCTGCCGGCCGCCGGTGACGCCTTCCGAGCCGCCCCAGCGGGCGATCAGGAAGTACATCGGGATCAGCACCATCTCGAAGGCCAGGAAGAACAGGATCAGATCGAGGACGGCGAAGGTCGCGAGCGTGCCGGATTCGAGCACGAGCAGCAGGGCGACGAATGCCTTGGGCGAGGGGCCCTGGGGCATCTTGAAGTAGCTGTAGAGCGCGCAGAGGAAGGTCAGCAGCGCGGTCAGGACCAGAAGGGGGAGTGAGATGCCGTCGACACCGAGGTGGATCCGCACGTCCAGTGCCGGGATCCATCTGATGTCCGTGGTCGCCTGCATCCTCGACGGCTGGTCGTGGTCGAAGCCGAGCGCGAGGACGATCGCGGCGATGAGGACCGCGCCGGTCACGACCACGCCGTGGCGCAGGACGGCCTGGTCGGGGCTTCTGCCGCGCAGCCCGGGCGGGGCGGGGAGCAGGGCCGCGACGGCGCCGACGAGCGGTCCGACGATGATCAACGCGAGAAGGAACTGCATCACGGACTCACTGATATCGATCACGGCTCACGCTCCGGCGGCGACGAGTACGGCGGCGATCGCCAGGACGACGGAGCCGGCCAGCAGGGCGCTGAGGTAGGTCTGCACATTGCCGGTCTGGCAACGGCGTACGGCGGCGCCCAGCCAGCGGGTGCCGGTGCCCGCGCCGCGTACGTAGGTGTCGACCACCTCGCGGTCCAGGAAGCGGACGAGTTCGGCGGCGGCCAGCACGGGGCGTACGAAGAGGCGGTGGTAGACGGCGTCGAGGTGGAAGCCGGAGGCCGCGTGGCGGTGGAGCGGGCCCAGCAGCAGCCGTCCGGGGTCCGCCGGGTCGTCGGCCGCCGAGATCGAGCCGTAGGTGGCGGTGTGGGTCTCGATGGCTTCCGCCTCGGTGAGCGCGGGCTCGGTGTGCGGGTGTGCGGTGACGGCGCCCATCGGCGTACGGGCGGCGAGCGCCGTGGTGTGGCGCCAGCAGCCGTAGGTGACCAGGCCGCCGACGAGACCCGCGCCGGTGCCCAGGACGGAGGTGGTGAGGTTCGGGGCGAGGCTGTGGCCGTCGAACCACTGGGCGAGATATCCGACGGTCAGACCGAAACCGAGCGAGGGGAGGGCGAGCACCCACAGGACGGCGCTCATGGAGACGGGCTGCCTGCCGTGGTCGGGCGCCTCGGCGCCGTGACCGCGGAAGGCCAGCAGCCACAGGCGGGTGGCGTACGCGGCGGTGAGGAGGGCGGTGAGGAGTCCGGCGGCCAGCACCGTCCAGCCCGCGGCCCCGGGGGCGGCGGACTCGTCGAGGGCGGCGTGCTCGGCGGCGACCAGGACGGATTCCTTGGAGAAGAACCCGGCGAAGGGAGGAATGGCGGCGAGCGCGAGCAGGGCGACGGTCATCGTCCAGTACGCGTCGGGGATGCGCCGGGGCAGTCCGCGCATCCGGGACATGGTGGCCAGCGAGTTGGTGCCGGCGGCGTGGATGACGACACCGGCGCCGAGGAAGAGGAGGGCCTTGAACGCGCCGTGCGAGACGAGGTGGAAGACGGCCGCGCTCCGGTCGCCCACGGCCAGGGCGCCGGACATGTAGCCGAGCTGACCGATGGTCGAGTAGGCGAGGACCCGCTTGATGTCGTCCTGGGCGAGGGCGGCGAGCGCCGAGCCGACCATGGTGACCGCGGCCATCACGGCCAGGACGACCAGCGCCGCCTCCGAGGCGGCGAAGACGGGGAGGAGCCGGGCGATGAAGTAGATGCCGGCCGCGACCATGGTGGCGGCATGGATCAGCGCGGAGACGGGCGTGGGGCCCGCCATCGCGTCGGGCAGCCAGGTGTGCAGGGGGAACTGCGCGGACTTGCCCGCCACTCCGGCGAGCAGCAGCAGCGCGACGAGGGTGGGGTGGTCGAGGCCGCCCTCCGCGGTGGTCTTCAGAATGCCCGTGATGCGGAACGTACCGGCGTCGGTGGCGAGCGCGAACAGGCCGATCAGGAAGGGGACGTCGCCGAGTTTGGTGACCAGGAACGCCTTGAGGGAGGCGGCGCGCGCCTCGGGCGTCTCCCAGTAGTGGCCGACGAGGAAGTACGAGCAGATGCCCATGATCTCCCAGCCGACCAGCAGCACCATCAGGTCGCCGGAGTAGACGACGAGCAGCATCGCGGAGGTGAAGAGCGAGACCAGAGCGGCGTACGAGGGGTAGCGCGCGTCACCGCGCAGATAGCCCGTCGAGTAGATCTGCACGCACGACGCGACAACGCCGACGAGGACGGCGACCACGGCCGCGAAGCCGTCGATGTGCAGGGCGAGGTCGATGGGGACCGAGCCGGTGGGGGTGAGCTGGGTCGCGGCGTCCAGCGGGGCCTTCCCGCCGCCCGCGCCACCGCCCTGGCGTACGGCCACGGTCACGGCGAGCGCGGCGGCGGCCAGGGTCGGCAGGATGGCCAGGGGGCGGACGAACCCGGGGGCGGTACGGCCGAGCAGCAGCCCGGCGACGGCGCCCAGGAACGGCAGGACGGGGACGAGGACGGCGAGGGTCGTGGTGGTCACGCGGTGGCCTCAGTCTTCTGCGTCGGAGCCTGCTGCGCCGGGGTGGCGGTCCCGTCGGGGCCCTCGGCGGTGTCGCGGAGCCGGTCGATGTCCGAAGTGCCGCGGTTGCGGTACACCATCAGCACGATGGCCAGGCCGATGCCGATCTCCGCGGCGGCGATGGCGATGACGAAGAGGGTGAGCGCCTGGCCGGTGTGGAGGGTGTCGCGGAGCCAGACGTCGAAGGCGACGAGGTTGAGGTTGACGGCGTTGAGCATCAGCTCGACGGACATCAGGACGAGGATCGCGTTGCGGCGCGCGAGGACCCCGTACAGACCGACGCAGAACAGGAGGGCCGCGAGTACGGCGGGATAGGCGAGATGCATCAGCGCTGCTCCTTACCGCTGCCGTTGCCGTTACCGCTGCCGTTGCCGCTCTTCCGCGGGGTGTCGCCGTTCCTGCGGGACAGGACGATCGCGCCGACGAGGGCGGCCAGCAGGAGCACGGAGAGCGCTTCGAAGGGCAGCACCCAGTTCCGGAACAGGAACGCTCCGGTGACCTCGGTGGAGCCCTGAGCCGCGCCGCGCAGGTCGATCCAGGTCGTGCGGAACGCGTCGACGACGACCCAGACCAGGCAGACGGCGGCGACGGCGGCCACCGCGAGCGCGAGCGGGCGGTTGCCCGAATCGGCGTCCGGGGAGCGGCCGATGGGCGCCTTGGTGAGCATCAGACCGAAGAGGAGGAGGACCACCACGGAACCGAGGTAGATCAGGACCTGCACCCAGGCGATGAACTCCGCCGTCAGCAGGAGGTATTCGACGGCCAGACCGCCGAGCGTGACGACCAGCCAGAGGGCCGCGTGCACCAGCTGCTTGGTGGTGACGGTGATCAGGGACGCGCCCAGGGTGAGCAGGCCGACGAGGACGAAGGCGATCTCGACGCCGGACGGTGAGAGGAAGGCGTGCCCGGTGGCGGCGGAGGCCGCCGAAGCCGCTGGTGCCGCCGACATCGCGGAGGCCGCCGTGGTCACTGCGAGGCTCACTCCCCCGCCTCCCGCTCCCGCTCGGCCGCCGCGGCGAGCTTCTCCACGGCCTTGCGGGCCGCGCCGATCTCCTTCGGCTCCTCGGCGGCGGGGTCGAGCGCGGGCGGCGCCGGGACCGTCCACATCCACTCGCGGAGCTTGTCCCGCTCGTGGGTGAGTTCACGGATGTCCGTCTCCGCGTACTCGAACTCCGGTGACCAGAACAGCGCGTCGAAAGGACAGACCTCGATACAGATACCGCAGTACATGCAGAGCGAGAAGTCGATGGCGAACCGGTCGAGGACGTTACGGCTGCGCTCACGGCCACCGGGGGCCGCCGCCGGCACCGTCTCCTTGTGGGAGTCGATGTAGATGCACCAGTCGGGGCACTCACGGGCGCAGAGCATGCAGACCGTGCAGTTCTCCTCGAACAGGCCGATCACGCCCCGGGAACGGGGCGGGAGTTCGGGCTGCGCTTCGGGGTACTGCGCGGTGACGGTCTTCTTCGTCATCGTCCGCAGGGTGACGGCGAGGCCCTTGGCCAGGCCGGATCCGGGGATCGGGGACATGGTTAGCTGATCGCCACCTTCACGATGCCGGTGAGCGCGATCTGCGCGAGAGCGAGGGGGATGAGTACGGTCCAGGCGAGTTTCTGGAGCTGGTCCTCGCGCAGCCGCGGATAGCTGACCCGCAGCCAGATCACCACGAAGGCCAGGACGGCGGTCTTGAGGAGGGTCCAGACCCAGCCGAGACCGTCGCCGCCGAACGGACCGTGCCAGCCGCCGAGGAAGAGGACGGTGGTCAGCCCGCACAGGACGACGATGCCCGCGTACTCGGCGAGCAGGAACAGGGCGAAGCGCAGACCGGTGTACTCGGTGTAGGCGCCGAAGATGATCTCGGAGTCGGCGACGGGCATGTCGAAGGGCGGACGCTGGAGTTCCGCGAGGCCCGCGACGAAGAAGACCAGCGCGCCGACGATCTGCCAGGGCAGCCACCACCACTGGAAGGCATCGAGGATGCCGATCAGGGAGACGGTGCCCGCGGCCATCGCGACGGAAGCGGCGGCGAGCAGCATCGGCAGTTCGTACGCGAGGAGTTGCGCGGCGGTGCGCAACCCGCCCAGCAGGGAGAACTTGTTGGCCGAGGCCCAGCCCGCCATGAGCGAGCCGAGCACGCCGACGCCCATCACGGCGAGCACGAAGAAGATGCCCGCGTCGATGACCTGGCCGACCGCGCCCTCGCCGGGACCGATCGGGATCACGAGGACGACGAGGAGGTACGGGAGGAGGGAGACGGCCGGGGCGAGCTGGAAGATCCGCCGGTCGGCGTCGGCCGGGACGACGTCCTCCTTCTGCACGAACTTCACGCCGTCCGCGACGAGCTGGGCCCAGCCGTGGAAGCCGCCCGCGTGCATGGGGCCGAGGCGGCCCTGCATATGGGCCATCACCTTGTGTTCGGCCTGTCCGACCACAAGAGGGACCACCATGAACACGGCGAAGACGATGACCAGCCGGAGGGCGACGTCGAGTACGTCGTTCACGCGTCTCCTTCCGATTCCGGGCGGTCGGCCTCGGGGCGGGGCCCGGGGTGAGGCTGGGGGCGGGGCTCAGGGCTGGGGTCGGGCTTCGTGTCCGGCTCGGGTTCGGCTCGCGGCTCAGGTTCGACTCGCGGCTCAGGCTTGGCTTCCGGGGCACCGGGGGCGGCTTCCGGGGGCGGTGTGGTGTCGGTCCGTTCCGCCGGTTCCGTTCCGTCCGTGGAAGGGGTCGGGGCCGGGGTCTGGCGGCGCCAGGGCGCGTCCGCGGTGGGCGGTTCCGGGCGCTGCGAGGTCGAGCCCTCGGAGACGCTGCGGGCCCGGCGGGCCGGGGCGGGCGACGGGGCCGCGCCCGGCGTCGTACCGCCCTCGTCCGTCGCGGCGCGCGTCCGGCGGGCCGGGCGGTCACCCGCAGCGGCACCGGCGGCACCGGCCGCGCGGGCGCCGCGCGCGGGGCGGGCCGGGGCAGGAGGGAGCTGGCCCTTGAGAGGGCCCCATTCGTTCGGGTCGGGGACGCCCGGCGGGAGCATCTGGCGGCGCTTGGGGCCGCCGTGCTCGGACTCGCCCGGCTCCTTGGCGCCGGGCCACGCCTTCGCGACGCGGGCCGCGAGGACGAAGTCCTTGCGCAGCGGGTGACCTTCGAACGCCTCGGGGAGCAGGAGCGGCACGAGGTTCGGGTGATCGGTGAAGGCGACGCCGAACATCTCGTACGTCTCCCGCTCGTGCCAGCCGGCGCCCGCGTAGACGCCGATGGCGGTGGGCAGGACGGCCGCGTCGTGCGGGACGGTCGTACGGACGAGCAGGCGGCGGACCTTACCCGGTCCGACGGCGGCGACGTGTGCGCAGACCCGGAATCCCGTGCCGGGTTCGTCGACGGCGCTCAGCCAGTCGAAGTAGGTGCAGCCCAGGGTGGACCGGGCGGTTTCGAGGGCGCTGATCCAGGACGCGGCGGGCACGTCGACGGTGAGCAGGTCGTATGTCAGCTCGGCCGTGGCGCCCTCGCCGAAGATCTCGGCGGCGGCGTCGGGCAGCCGGTCGTAGGAAGCCGCGGAAGCCGCGGAGGCCTGGCCGGAAGAGTTGTCGGAAGAGTTCACGACGCGGACTCCCCCGCCGTACCTGCCGGCCCCGGACCGTCGCCCCTACCCGTACCCGTACCCGTGCCTGGTGTCGGCGGGGCCGGCACCAGGCCGCTGCGCAGTGCGGCGGTGGAGGGCCGGCCGCCCGTCGCGTACCGCTCCTTGAGCGATTCGCGGGCGATCTTCTCCTGGAGCTTCAGGATGCCCTGGAGCAGCGCCTCGGGGCGCGGCGGGCAGCCCGGTACGTACACGTCGACGGGGATGATCTGGTCGACGCCCTTCGTCACCGAGTAGGAGTCCCAGTACGGGCCGCCGCAGTTGGAGCAGGCGCCGAAGGAGATCACGTACTTCGGCTCGGGCATCTGCTCGTACAGCCGCTTGACGGCGGGGGCCATCTTGTCCGTGACCGTGCCGGAGACCACCATCAGGTCCGCCTGGCGCGGTCCCGGCGCGAAGGGGATCACGCCGAGCCGGATGAAGTCGTGCCGGGCCATGGAGGCGGCGATGAACTCGATCGCGCAGCAGGCGAGCCCGAAGTTGAAGACCCAGAGGCTGTAGCGGCGGCCCCAGTTGAGGACGACCTTCATCGGCTCTGGCGCCAGCCGGGAGAGCACCCCGAGGCGTTGCGGATCCGGCAGCGGTACGGGCACGGAGACCGGGGCCGCGCCACCGGCCGGGGCGGATCCGCCGGCCGCTGCGGATCCCGGGGACGGGGCGGAGCCGGCGGCCGGGTCGGTGGGGGTCACGTCCATTCCAGGACGCCCTTCTTCCATGCGTAGAGCAGTCCCACGGCCAGGAAGCCGAGGAAGATGAACATCTCGACGAGCGTCGTGGCCCCGTACCCGGGCGCGGCGAACACGGTCGCCCACGGGAACAGGAAGATCGAGTCGACCGCGAAGATCACGTAGAGGAACGCGTAGACGTAGTAGCGGACCTGTGTGTGGGCCCACCCCTCGCCCACCGGGTCCACGCCGCACTCGTACGTGAGCAGTTTCTCCGGCGTCGGCACCACCGGCCGCAGCAGCCGGCCCGCTCCGAAGGCGACGGCGACGAACAGCACACCGACGACCGCGAGCAGCCCGACGACCGCATAGCTCTGGAAGTAGTCCGACGCGAGAACGGTCGGTTGCGACACGTCCGCCCCTCGCTCCCTGACCTCATAGCGACTTCATCGACTTCTTCGACGATCTGTACGCACGGGAGTCTAGGCCCTGCTAAAGAAACGGTAAGCAGCCCGTCTCGCATAGTGGGGTTATCCCTACCGTCAGCTCACCCAGCTACCCCATGGCGCCCGGCTTGCGGGCCGGGCACCCTTGGCTCCTATGACCGCGAGCCTGACCGCCCACCAGGGCCTCCCCGACGACGGCCGGCCGCCACCGGCGCGTTTCGCGTACGACCGGCACACCTGGAAGGAGATCGCCCATCTCCTGAGCAATCTGCCGGTGGCCGTGGCCGGTTTCCTCTACGCGGTGTTCACGGTGTTCACCGGAGTGGGCCTCTCGGTGACCGTCATCGGGCTGCCCTGGCTGGTCGCCGGGCTGACCGGCGCGCGGCTGCTCGGCCGGGCGGAGCGCGCGCGGGCGCGCGCGCTCCTGGGCGTACGGATCGACGAGCCGAGCCCCCTGCACGGCTCCAGAGGCCGCAGGCGCCGCCGGAAGGGCCGGGCCGGGAAGCGCGGCGATTCCGAGGGCTTCTCCGAGGGCTTCTTCGGCTGGGTGTGGGCCGGGCTGAAGGATCCGGTGGCGTGGCGGACGGTGCTGTACGAGTTCGTCCGGCTGCCCTGGGGGGTGCTGACGTTCTCCGTCACGCTGGTGGGGCTCCTGGTGCTCTGGCCGGTCCTGCCCCATGTCGTGCGCGGGCTCTCCAACGCCGACCGGGCCATGGTGCGCGGGCTGCTCTCGCCCTCCGACGAGTTGGAGCGGCGGATCGCGGAGCTGGAGTCGGACCGCGGGGTGGTCGTGGACACCGCCGCCGCGGATCTGCGCCGTATCGAACGCGACCTGCACGACGGCGCCCAGGCCCGCCTCGTCGCCCTCGCGATGGGGCTCGGGCTCGCCAAGGAGAAGCTGCTGGAAGACCCGCAGGCGGCGGCCGACATGGTGGACGAGGCGCACGGCGAGGTGAAGCTCGCCCTCCGGGAGCTGCGGGACCTCGCGCGCGGCATCCATCCCGCCGTTCTGACCGACCGGGGGCTCGACGCGGCGCTGTCGTCCATCGCGTCCCGCTGTACGGCCCCGGTGAAGGTGACCGTCGATCTGGAGGAGCGGCCCGCCGAGGCGATCGAGGGCATCGCGTACTTCACCGTCTCCGAACTCCTCCAGAACGTCAGCAAGCACAGCGCGGCGCGCTCGGCGACCGTCGACGTGTGGCGCACGGACGACCGGCTGATGCTCCAGGTACGGGACGACGGGCGCGGCGGCGCGCGGCTGGACGGCGGTACGGGGATGTCCGGGCTGGCCGAGCGGCTCGGCGCGGTCGACGGGCTCTTCGTACTCGACTCACCGGAGGGCGGCCCCACGGTCGTCACCGCCGAACTGCCCTGGCGGGAGCGCGGCAAGGCCTGAGCCACCGCCGCGCCCCCTCTTCCCCCCGTCCCCCTTTCCCTCTCCCCTCCTGTCCTGTGGGGCCCCTGCCGGTGGCAGGGGCCCCACAGGCGCGCCCGGCGCGTCCTACGGGCCCGCCAACCCCTCGGGGGTGGGGAAAACCCCAGGGCGAAGAGGGAGACCGGCCTCATGGTGCGGCACCCGGGGCGCCGGGAGCATGAAGAACGGCAGAGTCCCCACGGCCCGCTCCCCCTCCCGTCCCTTCCTCCTTCCCCTCCGTCCCTCCTCTCCCTTCCCCTCCGTCCCTTCCTCCCCTCCCTCCTCTCCCTCCTCCGCACTCGCTCGCACGACTCGCAGAACGGACACCTCAGATGGCCATCGACTACGGATCGCGGTCACGCCCCCACGTTCTCCCCCTCGCCCTGCGCGCCCCCGTCGAGGGCCGCATGTGGCGCGAGTTCGGTTATCTGCTGCTGAGTCTGCCGATCGGCGTGGCGCTGTTCTGCTACGCGGTGGCCATGACCGCCGCCGGTACCGGGCTGCTCGTCACCTTCCTCGGCATCCCCCTGCTGGCCGCCTCGCTGGCCGGCTGCCGCGCCTTCGGCATGCTGGAGCGGGCCCGCGCGCGGGCGCTGCTGGGCCTCGACGTGGCGGAGCCCGCGCAGGTCAGGGGCAGGAAGAGCGGGCTGATGTCCTGGGTGGGCGCGATCCTGAAGAGCGGGGCGTCCTGGCGCCATCTGCTGTACGCGGTGGTGCACCTGCCGTGGGCGGTGTTCGCGTTCGTGGCTTCCGTGACGTTCTGGTCCGTGAGCTGGTCGCTGTTCCTCTACCCGCTGTGGCAGTGGGTGTTCCCCGCCCACCTGGAGCAGCCGGGCATCGGGATCAGCATGGACGGCAACGGCAACGGCTTCTACGCCGACACCCCCTTCGAGGTGGCCGTCGTCAGCGTGCTCGGGTTCCTCCTCGTGCTGGTCTCCCCCTGGCTGATCCGCGGGCTGGCGGGCGTGGGCGGGCTGCTGGTGCTCGGGCTGCTCGGCCCGTCGCCGCTGGCCAACCGGGTCTCCGAACTGGAGTCGGACCGCGGGGTGGTCGTGGACACCGCCGCCGCGGATCTGCGCCGTATCGAACGCGACCTGCACGACGGCGCCCAGGCCCGCCTCGTCGCCCTCGCGATGGATCTGGGACTGGCCAAGGAGAAGCTGGCCGAGGACCCGAGGGGCGCCGCCGTCATGGTGGACGAGGCGCACGGCGAGGTGAAGACGGCCCTTCAGGAGCTGCGGGACCTGGCGCGCGGCATCCATCCGGCCGTCCTCACCGACCGGGGGCTCGACGCGGCGCTCTCCGCGGTCGCCTCCCGCTGCACGGTCCCGGTGACGGTGGAGGCCGACCTGCCGGCCAGGCCCGCGCCGGCGATCGAGGGCATCGCGTACTTCACCGTCTCCGAACTCCTCCAGAACGTCAGCAAGCACTCCCGGGCCCGGCGGGCCGCGGTGGACGTCTGGCGGACGCGGGACCGGCTGATGCTCCAGGTCTCGGACGACGGCGTGGGCGGGGCGGACGCGGCGGCGGGCAGCGGGCTCGCCGGGCTGACGGAGCGGCTGGACGCGGTGGACGGCGTCCTGGTCGTCGGCTCCCCGGCCGGCGGCCCGACGACGGTCACGGCGGAACTGCCCTGGCGCGGCTGACCGGACGCGGCGGACGACCCGGCGGGAGGCCCCGGCGAGAGGGCCCTGCTGGAGGGCCCGGCAGGAGGACCCGGCAGGAGGACCCGGCAAGAGGACCCGACGTACGCCGCGGCGAACCGGACGCGGCGGAACCACCACGAGCGGCACGAGCGCGCCGCGCCCCCGAAGGCTCCGGCCTCCGGGGGCTCCCGCGCGCCGCACCCCGGCCGGGCGGAATTCGGTGCGGTGGCCACGCGGTCATCCGAATACTGGGATGCTGGAGGACACAGGGGCGGACACACGGGGACATGGGGGCCGAAGGTCGTGGAAGACAGGGTGCGGGTGGTCATCGCCGAGGACTCGGTGCTGCTCAGGGAGGGTCTGACCCGGCTGCTGACCGACCGCGGGCACGACGTGGTCGCGGGTGTCGGTGACGGGGAAGCGCTGATCAGGACCGTCGGTGAGCTGGCGGACCGGAACACCTTGCCGGACGTGGTGGTGGCGGACGTACGGATGCCGCCGACCCACACCGACGAGGGGGTACGGGCGGCCGTGCGGCTGCGCAAGGACCATCCGGGGATAGGCGTGCTGGTGCTGTCGCAGTACGTCGAGGAGCGGTACGCCACCGAGCTGCTGGCCGGCAGCAGCTCGGGCGTCGGCTACCTGCTCAAGGACCGGGTGGCCGAGGTCAGGGAGTTCGTGGACGCGGTGGTCCGGGTGGCCAGGGGCGGTACGGCGCTGGACCCCGAGGTGGTGGCGCAGCTCCTGGGCCGGAGCCGGAAGCAGGACGTGCTGGCCGGGCTGACGCCGCGTGAGCGCGAGGTGCTCGGGCTGATGGCGGAGGGGCGGACGAACTCGGCGGTCGCCAAGCAGCTCGTCGTGAGCGACGGGGCGGTCGAGAAGCATGTGAGCAACATCTTCCTGAAGCTCGGTCTCTCGCCGAGTGACGGGGATCACCGCAGGGTCCTGGCCGTGCTGACGTATCTGCGGAACTGAGCGGTCCGCCCCGGGTCCGGTGGCCTCGGAACTGACCGTTCCACTCGGGGCCCGGTGGCTCCCCGGGCCCGGCGGCTCGCCCGCGTACACGGCTCCCCCGCACCCTGCGGCCCACCCGGGCCCGCACGCCGTAGGTCGGAAGCCCTACACCCAAAGAATGAGAGCGGAGCGCTCGGCTCCGGAGAGGCCGAGGGTCGCACAAAACGCACCAAACTCGACAAATTGGTACGCCACGGCGTCTCAAAAGAGCGTCCGCCATCCGGCTGTCCCAGGGAAGGCGACCCTTACCCACGTAGGGTGGTATCCGGACTGCCGGGCGGCCGGTCGGTCCCGAGCCGCCGCCTCGTAGGGAGGTCCAGTTCAGTGACCAGCCAGGTCAGTAGCCCAGCCGAGCAGGCCGATGAGGCCAACGACGCGAGCGATCCGAACGATTCCGGCGATTCGGTCCTGCCGGGCAGCAGCCCGGCCGACGGGAAGACCGATGGCAAGACCGACGGGACCGAGGGCAACAGCGCCGGCACCGAAGGCGACACCGCCGACACCGACACCAGCGACGGCGCCGGCACCGTCACCGTCGCGAAGGAGGTCCGCCGGCTGGAGCGGGTGATCATCCGCTTCGCGGGTGACTCCGGTGACGGGATGCAGCTCACGGGTGACCGGTTCACCTCCGAGACCGCTTCGTTCGGGAACGACCTGTCGACCCTGCCGAACTTCCCCGCCGAGATCCGGGCCCCCGCCGGGACCCTGCCGGGCGTCTCCTCGTTCCAGCTCCACTTCGCCGACCACGACATCCTCACCCCGGGCGACGCGCCCAACGTGCTGGTCGCGATGAACCCGGCGGCGCTGAAGGCCAACATCGGCGACGTGCCGCGCGGCGCGGACATCATCGTCAACACCGACGAGTTCACCAAGCGCCCCATGGCCAAGGTCGGTTACGCGGTCTCGCCGCTGGAGGACGGTTCGCTCGACGGCTACCAGGTCCACCCGGTGCCGCTGACGACGCTGACGATCGAGGCGCTGAAGGAGTTCGGGCTCTCCCGCAAGGAGGCGGAGCGTTCGAAGAACATGTTCGCGCTCGGTCTCCTGTCCTGGATGTACCACCGGCCGACCGAGGGTACGGAACGCTTCCTTCGGGCCAAGTTCGCGAAGAAGCCGCAGATCGCCGAGGCGAACGTGGCCGCGTTCCGGGCGGGCTGGAACTTCGGCGAGACGACCGAGGACTTCGCGGTCAGTTACGAGGTCGCCCCGGCGGACGCCGCCTTCCCGGCCGGCACGTACCGCAACATCTCCGGGAACCTCGCCCTGTCGTACGGCCTGGTCGCCGCCGGCCACCAGGCGGAGCTGCCGCTCTACCTCGGCTCGTACCCGATCACCCCGGCCTCCGACATCCTGCACGAGCTGTCCAAGCACAAGAACTTCGGTGTACGGACCTTCCAGGCCGAGGACGAGATCGCGGCCATCGGCGCGGCGCTCGGCGCGGCCTTCGGCGGCTCGCTCGCCGTGACCACCACCTCGGGCCCCGGCGTGGCGCTCAAGTCGGAGACCATCGGGCTCGCGGTCTCCCTGGAGCTGCCGCTGCTGGTCGTCGCCATCCAGCGCGGCGGCCCCTCCACCGGGCTGCCCACCAAGACGGAGCAGGCGGACCTGCTTCAGGCGATGTACGGGCGCAACGGCGAGGCCCCCGTCCCGGTGGTCGCGCCGCGCACCCCGGCCGACTGCTTCGACGCGGCGCTGGAGGCGGCGCGGATCGCGCTGGTCTACCGCACCCCGGTGTTCCTGCTCTCGGACGGCTACCTCGCCAACGGCTCCGAGCCCTGGCGCGTCCCGGAGCCGGACGAGCTCCCCGACCTGCGGGTCCGGTTCGCGACCGGCCCCAACCACGAGCTGGCCGACGGCACCGAGGTGTTCTGGCCGTACAAGCGCGACCCGGGGACCCTGGCCCGCCCCTGGGCGGTGCCCGGCACCCCGGGTCTGGAGCACCGGATCGGCGGCATCGAGAAGCAGGACGGCACGGGCAACATCTCGTACGACCCGGCCAACCACGACTTCATGGTCCGCACCCGCCAGGCCAAGATCGACGGCATCCAGGTCCCGGACCTGGAGGTGGACGACCCGGACGGCGCGCGCACGCTCGTCCTCGGGTGGGGCTCCACGTACGGTCCGATCACCGCGGCCGTCCGCCGGCTCCGCAAGGCCGGCGAGCCGATCGCGCAGGCCCATCTGCGCCACCTCAACCCGTTCCCGCGCAACCTGGGCGAGATCCTCGCGCGGTACGACAAGGTCGTGGTCCCGGAGATGAACCTCGGTCAGCTCGCGACGCTGCTGAGGGCGAAGTACCTGGTCGACGCCCACTCGTACAACCAGGTCAACGGCATGCCGTTCAAGGCGGAACAGCTCGCCACGGCCCTCAAGGAGGCCATTGATGTCTGAGACGACCATGTCCGGCACGCCGACGTCCGGCGCACCGACGTCCGGCACGGCGGCGGCCGCGGCGCGCGCGCCGGGCACACCGGGCTCCTCGTCCCTCGCGGGTGAACTGCTGAACCTGGTCCCCAAGGCCACGGCCAAGCAGTCCATGAAGGACTTCAAGTCGGACCAGGAAGTGCGCTGGTGCCCCGGCTGTGGCGACTACGCGGTGCTGGCCGCCGTCCAGGGCTTCATGCCCGAGCTGGGCCTGGCCAAGGAGAACATCGTCTTCGTCTCCGGCATCGGCTGCTCCTCCCGCTTCCCGTACTACATGAACACGTACGGGATGCACTCCATCCACGGCCGCGCCCCCGCCATCGCCACCGGGCTCGCGACCTCGCGCCGCGATCTCTCGGTCTGGGTGGTCACGGGCGACGGCGACGCGCTCTCCATCGGCGGCAACCACCTCATCCACGCGCTGCGCCGGAACGTCAATCTGAAGATCCTTCTGTTCAACAACCGGATCTACGGACTGACCAAGGGCCAGTACTCCCCCACCTCCGAGGTCGGGAAGATCACCAAGTCGACCCCGATGGGCTCGCTCGACGCGCCCTTCAACCCGGTGTCGCTGGCGATCGGCGCGGAGGCCTCGTTCGTGGCCCGTACGGTCGACTCGGACCGCAAGCACCTCACGGAGGTGCTGAGACAGGCCGCCGAACACCCCGGCACGGCGCTGGTGGAGATCTACCAGAACTGCAACATCTTCAACGACGGCGCCTTCGAGGTCCTCAAGGACAAGGAGAAGGCCGAGGAAGCCGTGATCCGGCTGGAGCACGGGCAGCCGATCCGCTTCGGCGTGGACGGCGCGAAGGGCGTGTTCAGGAACCAGGCCACCGGCGATCTGGAGGTCGTGGCCGTCACCCCGGAGAACGAGTCGCGGATCCTCGTCCACGACGCGCACGCGGCGAGCCCGACCACCGCGTTCGCGCTCTCGCGGCTCGCGGACGCGGACACGCTGCACCACACACCGATCGGTGTGCTGCGCAGCGTGCGGCGGCCGGTGTACGACACGCTGATGTCGGACCAGCTCGACGCGGCCGTCGAGCAGCGCGGCAAGGGTGACCTGGCGACGATGCTCGCGGGCGGCGACACCTGGACGGTCGTCGGCTGACGCCACGTCCCTCACGAGGCCCGGATCTCCTGGTACGGATCAGGAGGTCCGGGCCTCGTCGTACACCTGGCGGGCCTTGAGCACCTCGTCCGCGCGCCGCTCCGTCCAGCGCGCCAGCGCCCACACCTGCTCGGCGGCCTCCTGCCCCAGCACGGTCAGCGTGTAGTCGACGCGTGGCGGGATGACGGGCTTGGCGTCACGATGGACGAAGCCGTCGCGCTCCAGCGTTTGGAGGGTCTGCGCGAGCATCTTCTCGCTGACGCCGCCGATCTCGCGCCGCAGCTCACTGAAGCGGTACGAGCGCTCCAGCAGGGCGGCGAGGACGAGCACGCCCCAGCGGCTGGTGACGTGCTCAAGGATCAGCCGGGAGGGGCACATCTGCCGGTTCACGTCGGGCTTCACGCTTACGTCCATGCCAGTACCTTACTTTGAAGTGGGTACTTTCCCTGAGTTAGTGGTCTCCGTAGGCTGAGCGAAGAACGCGAACAGGTACCACGCACCACACCACCCCCGCCCTCACTCTCACCCTCACCCCCCGCGCGAACTGGAGAGACCCCCATGAGCATCGTCGTCACCGGAGCCACCGGACACCTCGGCCGTCTGGTCATCGAGGCCCTGCTGGCCGCGGACGTCCCGGCCGACGGGATCGCCGCCGTCGTACGGAACAAGGAGAAGGCCGCGAACCTGGTGGCGAGCGGGGTCGAACTGCGGGTCGCCGACTACGACGACCCCGCGTCACTGAAGGGCGTCTTCCGGGCCGGTGACCGGGTACTGCTGATCTCCGGCAACGAGCCCGGCAAGCGCGCGGCCCAGCACGGCGCCGTCATCGACGCCGCGAAGGCCGCGGGCGTGGCCCAGCTCGCGTACACCGGCGTCCTCGGCGGCCCCGACGCCGACTTCGACCTGGCCGACGAGCACCGGGTGACCGAGCGGCTCATCCTCGAATCGGGGCTGCCGTACACCTTCCTGCGTCACGGCTGGTACACCGAGAACTACACCGACAACCTGGCGCCCGTCCTGGCGAACGACGCCGTCCTCGCCGCCGCGGGCGAGGGCCGGGTCTCCTCCGCGACCCGCGCGGACTACGCCGCCGCGGACGCCGCCGTACTGACCGGCGAGGGCCACCTGAACAAGGCGTACGAGCTGAGCGGCGACACCGCCTGGTCCTTCGCCGAGTACGCGGCCGAGCTGTCGCGCCAGACCGGCAGGACCATCGCGTACACCAACGTGCCGGCCGAGACCCTGCGGGGCATCCTGGCCGGCGCCGGGGTGCCCGAGCCGATGCCGGCCATCCTCGCCGACGTGGACACGGCCATCGAGCGCGGGCGCCTGGCCGGTACGTCGGGCGACCTGGCGCGACTGGCGGGCCGGCCGACCACGCCTCTCGCGGACACGATCGCCGAGGCGCTGAAGAGCTGAGGCACGCTCAGGAGCCTGCGGCTCGCCCTCTCTCCGCCTCGCCCGCGTCATGACCGTATGACGATACGGACATGACACCGCACCCCCTGCCCCGCTACCTTCATCGGGGACGGGCAGGGCGCGGCGCGCGGGGCGGGGAGGGCCAGTGAAGTCGGAGAACGAACAGCGGGCGGGACTGCTGTACGGGATCGGCGCCTACGGGATGTGGGGGCTGGTCCCGATGTTCTGGCCGCTCCTCAAGCCGGCCGGGGCGATGGAGATCCTCGCCCACCGGATGGTGTGGTCGCTGGCCTTCGTGGCCGTCGCGCTGCTGGCACTGCGCCGCTGGGCCTGGATACCCGAACTGCTGCGGCAGCCCCGCAGACTGGCGCTCATCACGGTGGCCGCCGGCACGATCACCGTCAACTGGGGCGTCTACATCTGGTCGGTCAACGCCGGCCATGTGGTCGAGGCGTCCCTGGGGTACTTCATCAACCCGCTGGTGACCATCGCCATGGGCGTGCTGCTGCTCAAGGAGCGGCTGCGCCCCGCCCAGTGGGCGGCGGTCTTCATCGGGTTCTCGGCGGTGGTGGTGCTCGCCGTGGGGGCCGGGCGGCCCCCGTGGGTCTCACTGACACTGGCCTTCTCGTTCGCGACGTACGGCCTGGCCAAGAAGAAGGTCAACCTCGGCGGCCTGGAGTCGCTGTCCGCGGAGACCGCGGTGCTGTTCCTGCCCGCCCTCGGCTTCCTGGTCTGGCTGAGCGCGACCGGCTCGGCCACCGTCGGCTCGGCGGGCCCCGGCCACCTCGCGCTGCTGGCGTCGACCGGGCTCGTCACCGCCGTCCCGCTGATCTGCTTCGGCGCGGCGGCGATCCGCGTACCGCTGTCGACACTGGGACTGCTCCAGTACCTGGCGCCGGTCTTCCAGTTCCTGCTGGGCGTCCTCTACTTCCACGAGGCGATGCCGGCCGAACGCTGGGCGGGCTTCTCGCTGGTGTGGCTGGCGCTGACCATCCTGACCTGGGACGCGCTGCGGACGGCACGCAGGACGCGGGCGGAGGCGGTACGACTGGCCGCGCTCGCCCGTGCGAAGGGGCAGGCGCCCGCGCCGTCGGTCACCGCGCCGGTCATTCCCCTCACCACCCCGCCCCTCACCCCCGAACCGGCGGCCGGGGACCCGGAGCGCTGACCGCGACCATCGGATCAGGGAGGGGCGGCCCTCCGGCGCCCCATGCACCACCGGGTGGGCCCGTCACCCCTAGGTACTGACCCGCACTCACCACCGGCACCGGAGCCGGAGCCGGTCGAGCCATCGGGGCTTCCGATGCCTCCGGCGGTCAGGGCGCGGCTCCGGGAGCGGTACGTACGCGGGCACGGGCAGCACCCTGAAGAGGTAGAGCCCGCTGTGATCAGCGGCGCTGAGCGCGAACTCCCCGCCCACGACGAGCTGGTCGCGCGCCGCGCGCTGTGCCTCGGGGTCACGGCACCATGACCGGAGATCAGCGGGTACGTCCGGAGCCCGGGTCCCCGCCAGTACGAGCGTGCCGGTGGGGATCCACACGGAACGCGGGTCGGGGTCGAGGCCGTCGGCGATACGCCGGGCCTGACTGCGGAGAAAGCTCAGGGCGTGATCCAGGCACGTCGCCTGCCGGGCGGCGAGAACGACGCGCACCCACGTACCGTTGACCGGCCCCTCACAGACCACGGTCACGTTGTAGAGGCGCGACGCGCTCATGCCCGCCTCCGGACGGGAGGATGCGGCTGCTGCTTCCGGCGCAGCTTCGCGAGAGCACGGAGCTGGGCCCGTTCCCACGGGGTCGCCGGACGCACCGAGATCAGCGCGGCCTGCCAGGCGAGACCAGAAGGCCGGACCAGGCGGACCACCGGCCCGGCGAAGGAGCGAATGACACCCGGCATATCCGTTCTCCGGTCGAACACCGCCATCCCCACGCGGAGTTCAGCCCCCTGCCTCACGTCGCACTCCCCGCCAGGCGGTGCGGGTGCGCCGCGATCTGCCGGGCGCAGTCCATCGCGGTGACCGCGCCGATCCCGCGCTGGGCGTTGTCCCGACGCCTGGCCCACCAGTCACAGAGCTCGCAGCCAGGCACAGGGGCGAGGTCGACCGGGGGGTACGGGGCGGTGGACGAGCTCCCCGACCGGCGCCGATTCGTAAGCGGGACGGACCCGTTGGGGGTGGGGGCGCGTGGGGGTTCCTGCGGCTCGGCTGAAACACTCTCACCGGACACGACCGCTCCTCTCCGTAGTGGTTCCACTACTCAGGGCGGTCAGCGTGACGTAGAGTCGGAATGTCTTCAACTTGCACGAATTGACCGGATAGTTGGGTGCAGAGATGGTGAACCGCAAGGAGCTGGAGCCCGAAAGGTCGCCAGCAGCAGCGTTCGGGCAGCGCATTCGAGCATTACGCGACGAACGCGGTTGGACTCAGGACGAGTTGGCAGAGCGAATGAAGTGCTCCGGGACGCATATTTCAGCTGTAGAAACTGGTCGCCGCCCTTCAACTCCCCGCTTTGCGGCAACTGCCGACCGCGTGTTCGGCACGGGAGACCGGCTGGAGCGTCAGAGCCGGGCCGTTCGGTACACGGCGCTGCTGGAGGGGTTCCCGGAGTACGTCACCCATGAGGCGCGCGCGGCAGAAATTCGGCTGTACGAGGTGGGAGTGATACCCGGCCTGCTCCAGACGCAGGAGTACGCAGCCGCACTGGAAGCGGACGCGGTGCGGAGGGAAGCCATCACTCCTGAGCAAGCCGATGAACGGGTCGAGTTGGTGGCACGGCGGCAAGCCGCACTTGTCCGCAGTCCGTCCCCGTTGATCCTCGCGGTGCTCGACGAGGGATGCGTCCGTCGGCCAATGGGCGACATCAAGATCATGACTGCCCAGTTCGAGCGCTTGCTGGAGTTCGCTGAGCTACCCAACACCGTGTTGCAGGTCGCACCGTTCAGCATGGGAGCACGGCGACCGTTCAGCCTGCCCGTAATCGTGCTTACGCTGCCGGACCGCTCGCTCATGGCGTACGCGGAGTCCGCGAGCCGGGGGCATCTTGAACGGGAAAGCACTTCCGTACTGCCCATGTTGGCGGCCTACCATCAGTTGCAGGCTGAAGCGCTCTCCCAGGCGGCATCCGTAGCCATGATCGAACAGTTGCGAAAGGGCATTCTGTGACGACCGAATCCCCCCGTTGGTTCACGTCCTCCTACAGCGGCAACGGCGGCCAGTGCGTCGAGGTCGCCGCCAACCTCACCGCCTCGCACGGCGTCATCCCCGTACGGGACTCCAAGAACCCTCACGGCCCCACCCTCACCCTCACCCCGGACACCTGGGCAGCGTTCGTCGGTGGCGTTCAGCAAGGCGCCTTCCCCACCGCCTGAACGCCCCGCTCAGTTCGCGGTGTCGAGTCGGACCTGCTCGATGTCCTCGTCCAGGAAGACGGTCAGGTCCTGGGCCTCGGCGCGTACGGCTTCCTGTTCCGTGGAGGTAAGGCGGCGCAGGGGGCTGATCCGGAGTTGGTGGTCGCGCACGGTCCAGGTTGCCGTGACGCGTCCGTCGACGAGGACCGTGCGGTGGCCCGCCACGGACAGGCCGAGGTGGGGGGTGTCGATGATGCGGCCGCGGTCGTGGTAGCCGAGGATCGCGTTGTCGAAGGCCGGGAGGAAGCGGACCGGGGCCGGGGTGTCCGGGTGGGGGCGGGGCGCGTCGGGCAGGTCGAGCAGTTCACGGCCTCGTTCGTCGCGGAAGACGACGAGTTCGTCCCGGGCCCGCGCGGCTTTGATGGCGGCGGGAAGACCGGCGAGGCCGCACCAGCCACGTAGGTCGGCGCCGGCCGCGGGCCCGTAGGCGGCGAGGTAGCGGCGCAGCAACTGCTGCCCGACCGGGTCGCTGTCGTCGGCGGGCAGGGGGTCGATGTCCCGTTCCAGCCAGGTGGCCATCGGCAGGTTGCGTACGCCCGCGGTCTGCTGCCACAGGCCGCGGGGCGGGAGTTGGGCCATCGGGATGAGGGCCGCGACGAGCAGTTCGCCCAGGACCCGGCGTGGTGGGCCGGGCCAGCGGTCTTCGAGGGCGCTCACCAGCTCGCGCATGGTGCGGGGCCGCCGGTCGGCCAGGACCGCGCGGCCGGCGGCGGCGACCTCGTCCAGGTCGATGCCGGCCAGTTCGCTCCGGTAGGTGCCCAGGACCCGCTGGCGCAGCATGGCGTCGTGGCGGGCTCGCCAGGCGAGCGCGTCGTCGGCGGTGACGAGGTGGACGGTGCGGCGCATCAGGTGGGTGCGTACCACCGTACGGCCGGTCAGCGCGTCGTCCAGGTGCTCGGGCTTGAAGCCGGACAGGCGGGACCACAGCCCGGTGAAGGGTTCCTGGGGTTCCTGCGCCTGGGCTCCGCACAGGTGGGCCACCGCCTCCGTCACGGTGGTGTCGGCGCGGGTGAGCAGGTGCTGGCGGGCGAGGGTGGCGCGGTTGAGTGCGCGGGCGTCGAGGACGGTCATGGCGTTCTCAGGCCGCCGCTCGCGTGTGGGGGCTCCGTCGGCGGAGCTCCGCGTCGAGCGCCCGGTGGATCATGCGTACGCAGTCCTCGTGATCCGGATTGCCCACCTTGCCCAGCACCATGGTGCCCAGGCCGTAGGCGCTGACCTCGATGCCGGTCCGTCCCAGTTTCCGCATCCGCACGGTGACCCGCTTCCTTCCGCTTCTGTACGTGTCCGCTTCTGTACGTGTCCGCTTCTGTACGTGTCGGCTTCGCTACGTGTCCGGGGCCCGCGCCGGACCGGGCCGCCACCGGGATGGCGTGCGGCGGCCCGGACGGCGCGGCCCTGACGGGCGGCGGGCCGGTGTGGGGGGACGGCCGATGTGGGGGCCGGCCGGTTCAGCCGTTGTACGGGGCGGTGACGTCCAGGACCCAGGTGATGCCGAAGCGGTCGGTGAGCATGCCGTACAGCGGTGCCCACGGTGCGGGCTCCAGCGGGCGCACGATCGTCGAGCCCTCGGCGAGCTTGCCCCACAGGGCGCTGATCTCCTCGGTCTCGTCGCCCCGTACGGAGACGAAGAACGGGTTCTGGCCCTGGTTCCAGGGCAGCGAGGAGGGTACGTCGTAGGCCATGACGTGGAAGCCGTTGTCGCCGGCCACCTCGCCCCACATCACCCGGTCCGCCTCGCTCTCGTCCTGGACGGCGCCCGCGTCCTTGTAGGTGACGGCGACGGTACGCCCGCCGAAGACGGACCGGTAGAAGTCCAGTGCCTCACGCGCGGCGCCCCGGAAGTTCAGGTGAGTGGTGGTCGTGACGGACATGGCCCGCTCCTTGCCTCGATGTGCCGAATACGCCGCCGCCCGTCCACGCGGTGGCGGCTGCCGTGACCAGGAGCGATGCCTCCCGAACGGCTCGTATGCCACGATGCCAGGGGTAGAGGACAGGTTGTGTCCTCTACTGCGGGAAGAATGGGTGCCATGAACAAGACGTCCTCCCGGCTGCTCGCGCTGCTCTCGCTGCTTCAGACCCACCGTGACTGGTCCGGCGAGGATCTCGCCGGGCGCCTCGACATCACCTCGCGCACCGTGCGCCGTGACATCGACCGCCTGCGCGATCTCGGCTACCCGATCACCACCGTCAAAGGACCGGCCGGCGGCTACCGCCTGGACGCCGGCACGCGCATGCCGCCCATGCTGTTCGACGACGGGCAGGCCGTCGCCCTGGCCGTCGCGCTACAGACCGCGGCCACCGGCACCACCGTCGCCGAGGACGCCTCCCGCGCCCTGGCCACCCTCCGTCAGGTCATGCCGCCCCGCCTGCGCCACCGCATCGACCTGCTGCGCGTCACCGCCGTTCAACCGCCCGCGGCCGACGGCACCTCCCAGGTCGACGCTCAGGTCCTGATGGAGCTGAGCCGCGTCATCCACGCCCGCGAGGAACTGCGCTTCGACTACGCCCCCGGCCCGAGCACCCCGGCCGACGCCCCCCGCCGCGTCCACCCCCACCACCTGGTCACCTGGCGTCATCGCTGGTACCTGGTGGCCTGGGACCTCCACCGCGAGGACTGGCGCACCTTCCGCGTCGACCGCGTCCGGCCCCGTACCCCCACCGGCCCCCGCTTCACCCCGCGCGAGCTGCCGGGCGGCAACGTCTCCACCTTCATCACCAGCCGATTCCGCGGCAACGACGGCACCACCACCGACTGGCCCTGCCAGGGCGAAGTCATCCTCCACCTGCCAGCCGCCGACGTCGTGCCCTTCGCCCAGGACGGGATCGTCGAGGAACTCGGCCCCCGCCACTGCCGGCTCACCCTCGGCTCCTGGTCATGGACCGGACTGGCCACCGCCGTCGGCCGCTTCGACGCCGATGTCGATGTCGTCGGCCCACCCCAACTGGCCTCCGCCTTCGCGGACCTCGCCGCCCGCTACAGCCGCGCCGCACGCACCACGGGACAGGCGACCGGTCCGACGCCGTGATCCGTGACCTCCCGCGCGGCATCCAGGGGCCCGCGCGGCACCCGGAGGTGAGTCCGGTGGGCGCGTCCGCTCAGCGAACACTTCTGACCGGTCTTCGCTCTTGACGGGGAGTCAAGCTCTCCCCCACCATTCAGCACGCGCAAGCGCACCATTCAGCACGCGCGGCGCACCAACAGCTCCAGCACAGCACGCCCAGCTCGCTCCAGCAGCTTCAGCGCCCCACGCCACCAACGCCGTGGGGCGTCCCGCACGTTCCGTCCCTTCCCGTCCCCGTTCGGAATCCGGAGCCCCCCATGAAGCTCTCCGTTCCTGGAATGCGCCGCTCGACCAGCTCCGCGGCCGGTCGAATACCCGCCCGCAGAACCACCGCCGCCGCGACGGCCGCGGCCACCGGGCTCGCCCTCGTCGGACTGCTCGGCGCAGCCGCCCCCGCCCAGTCGGCGCAGGCCCCGGCCCACGCGTCCGCCTCGGCCGCCGTGCTGGCCGCGCCCGACATCCCCCTCGCCAACGTCAAGGCGCACCTCACCCAGCTCTCGTCGATCGCCGCCGCCAACGGCGGCAACCGCGCCCACGGCCGCGCCGGGTACCTCGCCTCGCTGAACTACGTGAAGGGCAAGCTGGACGCCGCCGGGTTCACCACCTCCGTCCAGCAGTTCACGTCCAGCGGCGCCACCGGCTACAACCTGATCGCCGACTGGCCGGGCGGCAACGCGAACCAGGTCGTCATGGCCGGGTCGCACCTCGACTCCGTCACCGCGGGCGCCGGGATGAACGACAACGGCTCCGGCTCGGCCGCCATCCTGGAGACCGCGCTCGCCGTCTCCCGCGCCCAGCTCAAGCCGACCAAGCACCTCCGGTTCGCCTGGTGGGGCGCGGAGGAGCTGGGGCTCGTCGGCTCGCGGTACTACGTGAACAACCTGCCGACCGCCGAGCGGGCGAAGATCAGCGGCTATCTGAACTTCGACATGATCGGCAGCCCGAACCCGGGTTACTTCGTCTACGACGACGACCCGACGATCGAGCAGACCTTCAAGAACTACTACGCGGGCCTCGGCATCGCCACGGAGATCGAGACCGAGGGCGACGGCCGCTCCGACCACGCCCCGTTCAAGAACGTGGGCATCCCGGTCGGCGGACTCTTCAGCGGCGCGGACTACATCAAGACCGCCGCGCAGGCGCAGAAGTGGGGCGGCACCTCCGGGCGCGCCTTCGACACCTGCTACCACCGCTCGTGCGACTCCCTGACGAACATCAACGACACGGCGCTCGACCGCAACAGCGACGCCATCGCCTACGCGGTCTGGACGCTCTCCGGCGCCGCGTAGCCCCCGCCTCGCGCTCTGCGTCGCCCTCGGCGTCGCGCTTCTCCTCTGCGTCGCGCCTCTCCCGTACGCCGCCACGCGTACGGGAGGGGCTTCGGGCCGCCCGGCGCTCTCAGGTCGTGATGTCGCGCGTCGTCATGCGTGCCCAGGCCGCCGAGCCGAACACGGCCGCGTACAGCGCCTGGAGCCCCAGGTTCTCGGCGATGCCGTCCCAGAGGACGGGCTCGCGCAGCAGGTCGGCGAAGGACAGCCAGTGGTGCGGGAAGAGATACGGCTGTACGGCGTGGAGCTGCGGGATCGCGTCCAGGATCTGCACCGTGACCAGCAGCCCGACCGTCGCCGCCATCGCCGCGATCCCGCTGTTGGTCAGGGTCGATATGAAGAGCCCGAGCGCCGCGAACCCGACCAGCGAGGCGGCCACGACCAGGGCGATCAGCGCCGCCCTCGCCATCCCCTCGCCGAAGGAGATCCGGACCCCGGAGATCGTGGTGACGTCACCGAGCGGGAAGAGCAGCGCGCCGACGGCGAGCGCCGACACGGCCACGACCACCGTCGCGACCAGGCAGAACGCCAGGGTGGACGCGTACTTGACCAGCAGCAGCCGGGTACGGCCCGCCGGGGCGACCAGCAGATAGCGCAACGTCCCGCCGTTGGCCTCGCCCGCGATCGCGTCGCCCGCTATGACGCCGACCGCCATCGGGAGGAAGACCGGCAGCGTCGCGGCGAGCGCGGCGAAGACCAGGAAGAGCCCGTTGTTGGTGACCTGCCCGACGAAGGCGGGGCCGTGGCCGCCAGCGCCCCCTCCGTCGCCCGTCTCGATCTTCACCGCGATGCCGATGAGGACGGGGACGGCGGCGAGCACCCCCAGCAGGGCGAGGGTCCGCCAGCGCCGGAAGGTGACCGACAGCTCGGAGCGGAGCAGCCCGAACGTCCAGAGCAGCCGCGTCCCCCGGACCCCGGCGGCCGGTTCCCGCGCGAGGGCCCGTTCCGCGCCCGTGTCCGCGCCGGTATCCGCCCCCATGTCCGCGCCCATGTCCGCGCCCGTGTCCGCGCTCGTATCCGCACCCGTGTCCGCGTCAGCCCGCGACATCGAAGCCCTCCCCCGTCAGCGCGACAAAGGCGTCCTCCAGCGAGGCGCGCTCCTGGCCGAAGGCGCGTACCCGCACCCCTGCCGCGACCAGCGCGGCGTTGAGGTCGGCGGGGTCCACCGGCTCGTCCTCGCCCGCCGGAAGCTCGCCGGTGACCCGGTCTCCGGCCACCGTCACGTCCGTGACCCCGTGCTCCTTCAGGACCCGGGACGCCTCGCCCGGATCGGGGGTGGTGACGGCGAGTCTGCCCCGGGTGCCGGCCGCCAGCTCGGCGACCGTCCCCTGAGTGATCAGCTTCCCCTGGTTCATCACGGCGACATGGCTGCAGACCTGTTCGATCTCGTCGAGGAGGTGCGAGGAGAGGAAGACCGTCGTGCCGTCGGCGGCCAGCTCCCGCACCAGCGTCCTGATCTCCCGCATGCCCTGCGGGTCGAGCCCGTTCGTCGGTTCGTCCAGCACCAGCAGGGCGCGCGGGCGCAGCAGCGCGGAGGCCAGCCCGAGCCGCTGCTTCATCCCGAGGGAGTACGCCTTCGCCTTCTTGCCCGCCGCCGCCGTCAGCCCGACCCGCTCCAGCGCCCCGGTCACCCGGGCGGCACGGGTCCGGGGATCGGCCGTGGGGTCGGCGGAGTCGTACCGTACGAGATTGTCCCGGCCGCTCAGATGCCCGTACAGCGCGGGCCCCTCGATCAGCGCCCCCACCTGCGGCAGAACGGTGCGGGAGGCGCGCGGCATGCGGTGGCCGAGGAGGGTGGCCGAGCCGGCGGTGGGCTCGATCAGGCCCATCAGCATCCGGATGGTGGTGGTCTTGCCCGAGCCGTTGGGCCCCAGGAAGCCGAAGACGCTGCCCGCGGGCACCGTCAGATCGAGGTGGTCGACGGCGAGCTGTCCGCCGCCGTACCGCTTGGTCAGGCCGCGCGTCTCGATGACCGTCGCCGGTGCCGGTGCCGGTGCCGGTGCCCGTACCGCTGTCATCCGGCTCCCCCCTTCTCCCCGCCCGGTGGTGCCCTGCCCAGTGACGCCTCGTCCGTGGCGCCCGGTCCGTGGCGCCCGGTCCGTGGCGCCCTCCCGAGAACGGACCGGGCCCGGTCAGCGTTCCGCCCCGCCGCGCGGTTCACGCGACGGGGCGGTCCACTACGGCGTCACTTGGCCTGGTCGGCCGCCTTGACCAGCGCGTCCTTGGTGACCGCGCCGACGTAGACCTTGCCGTCATCGGTCATCAACGCGTTGACGATACGGGTCTGGAAGACCGTCCCCGAACCGAACTTCCCGGTGACCTTGTCGCCGAGCGCGTCCAGGAACTGCTGCGCCTCGGCCGGGGCGTTCTCCGGCTTCGCCGCGTCGGCGCCACCGTCGGGTGACGACAGCACGTACACCGTGCTCCAGCCCTTCCCGATGACCTTGGCGTCGCCCGCGCCGCCGAGCGCGCCCAGCCCACCGAGCGCGCCGGGACCCAGCGGCAGTTCCTTGCCCGCCTTGTCGGACCCGTGCGCCCCCGCCGTCCTGCCGGCGTCGCTCTCCTCCGTCACCTTCGCGCCCTTGGGGGGCGTGAAGTCGAAGGTGCCCGCGGCGGGCTTGGCGAAGTCGACCTTCGTGAAGCCGACGTCGACCACGGCCTTGCCGCCGCTGCTCGGCGCCAGCGTGAACTTGAGCGGCGTCCCCGTCTTGGCGTCCACCGCGACCGTGATGGAGCCGACCGTGGAACCGCTCTCCTTGGGCTTGATCAGCAGCCGGTAGGCGTCCCGGCCGGCCACCTTCGACGTCCCGTCGACGGTCACCGAGGTCGTGTCGCCCGCGGCCTTCAGCGCCTGCTCGGCGAAGTCCTTGGGGGTGGTGGGGGCGCCCTCCGGGGCGCCCCGGCCCTTGTCCCCGGAACCGCCGGCGCCCTCGCCCTTCGCGCCCTTCGGCGCGGTCGCGTGGTAGGCCGCGTTGGAGCCGCTGTCGTACGCCCAGACCTCGTCGCCGTTGTGGATCAGGCTGTACTCGGAGGTGTTGTCGAGGACCGACAGCCGCTGCTTGTCGGGGCCGTCCGTCGCCACCCGCAGGGTGTGCGTGCCGGTGGCCAGCTCCGTCAGCCTGGTGCCGGGGTCGGCCGACTCCGAGCCGCCGCCCGAGCCCTTGCCCTGGACCTCCGGGGCGAACGAACCGGCCAGGTCGCTCAGGTTGTCCAGCGCCGGGATCCCCAGATCCGTACTGATCTTCACCGTGCCGGAGAGCTGCTCGGTGTCGGACGCGGCGATCTTCTCGATGAGCTGCTGTGCGCTGATCTTCGGCAGTTCGGGGTCACCGGTCGCGGCGAGCGCCGGGACGAGTCCGATGGTCGCCGCGGCCACCCCCGCCACCGCGATGGGAAGCGCGTAACGTGCCGCCTTGCGGCGGACGGCGCCGGGCTCCCTGTCTTCCTCGGTCGCCGGTGCGCTGTCGTTCGGTGCCATGTGTGCCCTACCTCCGTGGTCGGCGGCCTTCCGTCCGTTGAACTTGTCCACCCCTCGCCGCCATTCTCACCCGAATTGGTCAGGAGTGGTGTTGTCCATCTGACCAAATCGGGGCTGCTGAAGCGTCAGACCCGGGGTGCAACTTCCCGTACTGCTCTGGGATGACATACGGATGAGATGACTCCGCTGTCCCGTAGGGGACGAGCCGCCGAACGGGGTACGCCTGCGCCGGTCGAGTGAGAACGGGGCGGCGCGGCGGCGGGCAGCGGGCAACGCGGCGACGGGCAGCGGGCAGCGAGCTGTGGGTGGCGCGGCGACCGTACGGAACCCGCACGGGACGGCGACGCGACGGTACCGCGGGGACATGACCCGCCGTCACTCCGACCGCCGCCCGTGCGCAGGAGCGGTCAGCCCGCGCGGTGGACCACCGCGTCGCACAGCTCCACCAGCGCCGACTTCGCGTAGCACTCCGGCAGCGGCGCGAGCGTCGCGCGCGCCTCCTCCGCGTACCGCACCGTGTCCCGTCGCGCCTGCTCCAGCGCCGGGTGGGCGCGGAGCAGCCGCAGGGCCTCGGCGAGCCGCCCGTCGTCCGCGAGGTCGCCGTCCAGCAGCTCGACCAGGGCCAGATCGTCCGGTCTGCCGTACTGCTGCGCCTGGGCACGCAGCAGCAGTACCGGCAGGGTCGGGATGCCCTCGCGCAGGTCCGTGCCGGGCGTCTTGCCGGACTCGTGGGAGTCGCTGGCGATGTCGAGGACGTCGTCGGCGAGCTGGAAGGCGACGCCGAGCCGTTCCCCGTACTGGGTGAGGATGTCGACGACCGTCTCGTCGGCGCCGGACATCATCGCGCCGAAGCGCCCCGCGACCGTGATCAGCGAGCCCGTCTTGCCGCCGATGACGTCGAGGTAGTGACTGACGGGGTCGATGCCGCCGCGCGGGCCCGCGGTCTCCAGGATCTGGCCGGTCACGAGCCGTTCGAACGCCTCCGCCTGGACGCGGACGGCGTCGGGGCCGAGATCCGCCAGGATGTGTGACGCGCGGGAGAAGAGAAAATCACCCGTGAGGACGGCCACCGAGTTGTCCCACCGGGCGTTGGCGCTGTCCACCCCACGGCGTACCTCGGCCTCGTCCATGACGTCGTCGTGGTAGAGCGTCGCGAGGTGCGTCAACTCGACGACGACGGCGGCCGGGACGACCCCGGGCGCGTACGGGTCACCGAATTGCGACGCGAGCATGACCAGCAGCGGCCGGAATCGCTTGCCCCCGGCCCGCACCAGGTGTTGAGCGGCCTCCGTGATGAAGGGCACCTCGCTCTTGGTGGCATCGAGGAGCCCGGCCTCGACGGCCGCCAATCCGGTCTGGACATCGGCCTCAAGAGCCTGGTCCCGCACGCTCAGCCCGAACGGCCCGACGACGGTCACGAGGGGTACTCCTGTCTGCTGACGATCACACGGAATGCCGATGTGTCGCTGTCATCACTCAAGTCAGCGTATCCGGTCGCCTTTCGATCACCATGGGCGCCTTCCCGGCTCCGCCGGTATGTTCGGGATCGACCTTTCGACCTGGAGCGGCCCTTTTGTCCGGAACGACGACCGACCCCGGCGTGAACGACGAGCGACCCGACGGGCAACCCCCGCCGCGCGACGACCGCGCCTTCCTCGGCCACCCCCGGGGACTGGCGACCCTCTCGGGCCTGGAGGTCTGGGAGCGCTTCTCGTTCCTCGGCATGCAGGCCATCCTCGTCCTGTACTTCGTCGCCGACGTCCACGACGGCGGTCTGGGCATGGCGCCCGGCACCGCCGCCTCCGTCTCCGCGGCGTACGGGACCCTCGTCTACCTGCTCTCGGTGGCCGGCGGCTGGCTCGCCGACCGCATCCTGGGCTCGTACCGCGCCGTCCTCTGGGGCGGCGTCCTGATCGCGGTCGGGCACTACGCCATGGCGGTCCCCACGGCCGCCATGACCTGGGTGGGGCTCGGCCTGATCAGCGCGGGTACGGGGCTGCTCAAGCCGAACGTCTCCGCCATGGTCGGCAAGCTCTACCGTACGGAGGACGAGCGCAGGGACGCCGGATTCGCCCTCTACTACATGGGCATCAACATCGGCGCCTTCCTCGGCCCACTGGTCACGGGGTGGCTCGGCGACCACGCGAGCTGGCACTGGGCGTTCTCCGCCGCCGCCGTCGGGATGACCCTCGGGCTGATCCAGTACGTGGCGGGCAGACGCCATCTCGCCGGGCGCAAACACGCCGCCGAGTTCGCCCTGGCCCCTGCCGCGATGCGCCGTGCCGTACGGCTGATGGCCGCGGGCGCGGCGGTGACGGCCGTCGTGGCGGTGGCGCTCGCACTGGCCGGCCGGCTCACCATCGCCCGTTTCGCCGACGTCCTCACCGTGGTCTCGGTGATCGCGCCCGTCGTCTACTTCGTGGTGATGTTCCGCAGCCCGCGCGTGACGGCGGAGGAGCGCGGCCGGCTCCGTCCGTACGTGGTGCTGTTCCTGGCGTCGGTGTTCTTCAACTTCATCCTCTTCCAGGCGTACTCGACCATGATCCTTCTGGCCTCGACCAACGCCGACACCTCGATCCTCGGCTTCCACTTCCCGGCGAGCTGGTACGCCTCCGCGCTCGGCGCCTTCGAGGTCGCGCTCGCGCCGGTCGTCGCCGCCGTCTGGGTACGGATGGGCCCGCGCCAGCCGCACGCCTCGAACAAGATCGCGATCGGGGTGGTCCTCGGCGGGCTGTCCTTCCTCCTGATGGTCCTGCCGACGTCCGGGCACGCGAACGCCGACTACCGGATGGCCGCGTGGTGGATCGTCGCCTCTTACCTGCTGCTCGGCCTCGGCGACATCCTCGTGGAGACCTCCGGCCTCTCCGCCTCCACCAAGCTCGCGCCGCGGGCGTTCTCCAGCCAGACCATGGCCCTCTGGTTCCTCTCCCTGGCGCTCGCCAACGGCATCCAGGCCCAGACCGTGAAGTTCTACGGGCAGGTCTCGCAGCCCGCGTACTTCGGCGTCAACGGGGCCGTCGCGGTCGTGGCGGGCCTCGCCGTGATCGCCGCGGCGCCGTGGCTGCGCCGCACGATGCACCCCGTCCACTGAGCCCCGTCCACTGAGCCCCGCCCCACGCCGCACCACTCCCCCGCTCCATCCCACCGCGCTCCACTCCACTCCACCCCACCCCAGCGAGGTGATCGGCATGTCCCCCACCGTCCGCGCCCCCGCCGTCCGCACCCCCGCCGTCCGCACCGAGTTCCCGTACGGCACCACCCACGAGGACGTACGGATCCCCCTCCCCGACGGCACCCTGCTGTACGCGCGCGTCTGGCGCCCCGTCACCGACGAGCCCGTCCCCGCACTGCTCGAATACCTCCCCTACCGGCTCACCGACTGGACGGCGCCCCGCGACCACCAGCGCCACCCCTGGTACGCGGGCCACGGCTACGCCTCCGTACGCGTCGACGTGCGCGGCCACGGCAACAGCGAGGGGCTGCCGGGCGACGAGTACGACGCGACCGAGCTGGCCGACGGCGTCGAGGTGATCAACTGGCTCGCCGCGCAGCCCTGGTGCACCGGGAAGGTCGGTATGTTCGGCATCTCCTGGGGCGGCTTCAACGCACTCCAGCTCGCCGCCCTCGCCCCCGAACCGCTGGCGGCGATCGTCACCGTCTGCTCCTCCGACGACCGGTACGACAACGACGTCCACTACATGGGCGGTTCGGTCCTCGCCGTCGACATGCACGCCTGGGCGGCGACGATGCTCGCCTTCGTCTCCCGGCCGCCGGACCCGGCGTACGTGGGGAGCGCGTGGCGCGAGATGTGGCTGCGGCGCCTCGACGCCGTCGAACCGTTCCTGCACACCTGGCTGGACCACCAGACCCGCGACGCGTACTGGATCCACGGCAGCGTCCGCGAGGAGTACGGCGCGATCCGGGCCGCCGTCCTGGCCGTGGGCGGCTGGCACGACCCGTACCGGGACACCGTGCTGCGGCTGGTCGAACACCTCGATCCCGGGCGGGTACGGGGGCTGATCGGGCCCTGGTCGCACCAGTACCCGGACCGGGGGCTGCCGCCAGGTCCGGCCATCGGCTTCCTCCAGGAGACCCTGCGCTGGTGGGACCAGCATCTCAAGGGGCGGGACACGGGGGTGATGGAAGAACCGCTGCTGCGCTCCTGGATCAGCGGCTCGCACCCGCCCGCGACGGTCTACCCCGAGCTGCCGGGCCGCTGGGTGGGCGACCGCGCGTGGCCCTCCCCGAACGTGACGCCGGCCCCGTACGCCTTCCAGGGGGAACCGGTCGTCGTCGACTCGCCCCAGCACACCGGTCTGGACGCGGGCCGCTTCTTCCCGTTCGGCAACGACGCGGACCTGCCGCCCGACCAGCGCGACGAGGACGCCAAGTCGGCCTGCTTCGACTTCCGGGTGGCGGGCGAACCGGCTGGACCGACGACCGGGGACATCACCGGCATCGAGATCCTCGGGCGCCCGCGCGTCCGCCTGCGGCTCCGGATGGACGCCCCGGCCGGCCAGGTGATCGCCCGGCTCTGCGACGTCGCGCCGGACGGCTCCTCCACACTGGTCACACGCGGCGTCCTCAACCTCTCGGCCCGCCACGGCCGCGACCGGATCGACCCGTGGCCCGAAGGCGCGACCGAGGACGTCACCTTCGAGCTGAACGGCATCGGCCACGCCTTCCCGCCCGGCCACCGCATCCGGCTCGCGGTCTCCTCCGCGTACTGGCCGTGGATCTGGCCGCAGGCCCGGTCGGCGGGGTTCACCCTCGACCCGGCGGGCAGCTCGCTCGAACTCCCCGTCCGTACGACCACGGAGGCGGAAGCCGTCTCCTTCGAACCGCCGGAGCAGGCCGAGCCGCTCGGCGTCTCCTTCCCCGCGACACTCGACGAGGAGCGGCCCGAGCGGCTGGTGGTACGGGACGTCGCGCAGGGCGTCTGGCGGCTGGAGGTCGACCCGCGCTACGGCGGCTCGCGCTTCTACCCGGACGGGCTGGAGTTCTCCGAGGACGCCCGGGAGACGTACACCATCCAGGAACACGACCCCCTGTCGGCGCACACCCTCTCGCGGTGGACTATCCGGCTCCACCGGCCCGACCTCGCCTGGGACACCCGGGTCGAGACGCGCTCCGAGATCCGCTGCGACGCGCACGACTTCATCGCCACCGACGAGGTGATCTGCCGCGTCGGCGAGGAGATCGTCCACCACCGGACCTGGGAGAAACGAATCCCCCGTACGGCGGGCTGACCCCGCACGGCGGGCCGAGCCACCCCTCCCCGCGCCCATCCCCACGCCCACCTCGGCTTTTTCCCTCCATGCGGGCCTTTTATTACTGCCTCCGCTGGGCAACACCGACGTAACGTGTCCCGTATCGATCCGGAAAGCGAGGCAGCACCGATGCCCGAGCAGAGCCCGCTCGAAACTGCCGAGGGCGACCCCTTCGGCCCGCACAACCTGCCGTACGGAGTCTTCTCGACCGCCGACGAGCCCGACCGACGGCGGGTCGGGGTGCGCATCGGCGATCACGTCCTCGACGCGGGAGCGGCGGCGCAGGCGCTGGGCTCCCCGTACGCGGCGCTGCTGGCCAGGTCCAGCCTCAACCCGCTGATGGCTGCGGGGCGCACGACCTGGCGCGATGTCCGCCGGGCGCTCACCGCCTGGGTCACGGTCCCGGCGCACCGCGTCGACATAGAGCCCCTGCTGCACCCGCTGGGCTCGGTCATCCTGCACCTGCCGTACGAGGTCGCGGATTACGTCGACTTCTACGCGAGCGAGCACCACGCCACGAACGTGGGCCACATCTTCCGCCCCGACGGCGAGGCACTGACCCCCAACTGGAAGCATATTCCCATCGGTTACCACGGCCGGGCCGGCACCGTCGTCGTCTCCGGTACGGAGGTGACGCGCCCGGCGGGCCAGCGCAAGGCGCCCGCCGACCCGGCGCCGGTCTTCGGTCCTTCCACGAAGCTGGACATCGAGGCGGAGGTCGCCTTCGTCGTCGGGGCGCCGTCCCGGCAGGGCGCGCCGGTGGAGCTGGCGTCCTTCCGCGACCATGTCTTCGGGCTGTCGCTCCTCAACGACTGGTCGGCGCGGGACATCCAGGCGTGGGAGTACGTGCCGCTCGGCCCCTTCCTCGGCAAGTCCTTCGCCACGTCGGTCTCGGCGTGGGTGACCCCGCTGGAGGCCCTGGACGCGGCCCGGATCGCACCCCCGGAGCGCGCGGTCCCCGTTCTCCCCTATCTGGATGACGCGGAGGACGAGGAGCCCGGCGGCTTCGACCTGCGGATCTCGGTGGCGCTCAACGGAGAGGTGATCTCCGAGCCGCCGTTCTCCACGATGTACTGGACCGCCGCCCAGCAGCTCGCCCACCTCACGGTCAACGGCGCCTCCCTGCGCACCGGCGACGTCTTCGCGTCCGGCACGGTCAGCGGGCCCGCACGCGAGCAGCGCGGCTCTCTGCTGGAGCTGACGTGGAACGGTACGGAGCCGGTCGAACTTCCCGGCGGCAAACGCACCTTCCTGGAGGACGGCGACGAGGTGACGCTGACCGCCTGGGCCCCGGGCCCGGACGGCACGAAGGTCGGCCTGGGCGAGGTGACAGGAAGGGTCGTCCCCGGGGCATGAACCCACGCGGATGGCCACTCCTGCGCCGCACGCGTCATCGCCACGTGACGAAACCGCCGAATCGGGTGAGCTTGATCTTGTTTCCGGCGGTTACGCTGAGTGGACCCGCGAGACTCCGTCCCATGGGAGCACTAATGAGCGTCGAACCAGAGGCACCCCAGCCCGATGCCTCCGCGTCCAGGTGGCCGGTCCCGCCCTTGGGCGGCTGGACTGCTGACGACCTGGACCGGCTTCCGGACCTGCCTCCGCATACGGAGCTGATCGACGGGAGCCTGGTTTTCGTGAGTCCGCAGACTCCGTTCCATTCACGAGCGGTCGATTTCTTCAATTGGCAGCTTCAGTCGGTGACCCCCGCCGATCTGGAGGTCGTCCGCGAGTTCACCATCGACATCGACCGGTACAACCGTCCTGAGCCCGATGTCATCGTCGTGGACGGTGAGGTCGTCCAGGACGAGAAGCAGACCCGCTTTCCCGCCGAGTCGGTCCTGCTCGCCATCGAGGTGGTCTCCCCCGAGTCGACCTCACGCGACCGCGAGACGAAGCCCGTGAAGTACGCGCGGGTCAAGATCCCGCATTTCTGGCGGGTGGAGAATCAGGACGGCCGGGCCGTGGTCTACGTCTTCGAGCTGGAGCCGGCCACCGGGGTCTACATCTGTACGGGGATCTTCCACGACCGGATGAAGGTCTCGGTCCCCTTCCCTCTGGATCTCGACCTCACCGCGATCACCCCGCGGCGCAGGACGCTCAACCAGCCGTAGCCGCGGCCGCGGGGGGGGGGGGGGGGGCCGCCGGGGCGCGCCCAGCCACCCCGAGCCGCCCGCGCCCCCCCGCGGGG